>JBJMWV010000199.1:0-5135 GCA_045809985.1 Chthoniobacterales bacterium
ATCGGCGTTGGATCGATCGCGAGCGAATCGGGAAGCGGCTGATCGTACGGATCATCCCATTCAAAGGCTAACGACGTGGTGTTCCCGTTCGGAATGTTGACCGTCTGCGCAACGTCGAGTCCGTTCGGATTGAAGTTGTGGAAACCGCCGCCGTAGAGATTCGGCGGGACATTGGCCAGGTTGATGTTCGTGTTCTGCAACGCGGCATTACCGCCGGCCGCGGTCAATCCACTGCCGTTCGGCACGGGACGAAAGTCGGAGTAGTAGGCATTGATCGGCAGGTCATTGCCCGCGGAGGAGAAGTAACTCACACCGGCCGCAGCTACATCATCGACCCCGCGCGCGATGATCCCGTCCTGGAAGAACGGCTCATCTTCATAGGTTACGTCATCGCAAATCACATCCGCCGCGAAGCCTTGCTGGATCGAGGGATCTTTCGTGTAACCGGGCAGGCCGGCGAGCGCGCGGATGTTATTGCCGAAGTCGACCGTGCCGAGGAAAGCGGTCGCGAAACCAACGCGCGCTTTCGGCGCCATCTTGTAGACAATTTCGCACATCGCGCGGCCTTCATCGGTCCCGGCGGCGTTGTAGTCCTCCAGGACAACGACCGGCTTAGTGTTGACCGGGTTAGCTGGATCACCGGGCAGGTCGAAGCTAGCTACTCCGGCGGGCGCGGTCCGGCCCGCAGTGGTGAACTTGTTATAGCTATCGGAGATACAGGCGATCGTGATCCCGTTCCCTTCGTAATCAAAGATGGCATTCGGGTTGTAGAGTTTGTTGATCTGATCGACGCGATGCTGGGTAACGCCTTGATCGAAGGCAGTGCCAAGCTTGTTGAATACGTCTCCTACAACTGCATTGGGATCACGCTTCTCGGCTAGCTCGCGCTTGGCAGCACGCGTGTGCGGCTTGATTTCGAGAATGACCGAGCGCACGCCCGGCGCCGTCGCCAGCGCGGGCACATCATCAAGCGAGATGAAGGCATCAAAGACGCCAATACCGCGATACCTGTTATCGACTGCGGTCGCGTCGAACGAGCCGAGCGTCGTC
Organism: Chthoniobacterales bacterium; assembly: GCA_045809985.1. Classification (GTDB taxonomy): domain Bacteria; phylum Verrucomicrobiota; class Verrucomicrobiia; order Chthoniobacterales; family UBA10450; genus JACCTI01. Next base: position 1,051 of record JBJMWV010000199.1, read on the forward strand.
TTGAGATTGGCGACCAGATCTTCGAGACGCACGCGGCCGTCGGGATTTACACGGACAAGGATCCGCTCCTGCGTGTCGTCGGAAATGGCCAACGCGGCATAATTTGCTGCCTGCGCATCGGAATAGACATGTCCATCAAGATTGACGAACCCGGCGCGGTCGTAGCTTTTCGGACTCACGCTCTTCACCGCGAGGTTGCTCTCGACGAGCTTGGCCAAGCCGTTGCCAAGATTTTGCGGAACTGGTGCCGCGACGACGAAGGCGAAGCTTACTGTGGCAGCAGAGAAGCATGCGGCAATTGTCCGCAGCGCGGATGTATAAGTGAAAGAATGATGTCTCATAGTCTGAGGAGGTCGGGGGTTGTAGACGCTTCGTGAGACTCAGGAATCGAAACTCAGGTAGCAAGACAATAGTTCCGTCTAATTGGGACTTGAGGGACCTCGCACGAGTCCGCTGCGTTACGGAGATCGAGGAGTTCAGACTCGCTGGAGCAAGGACATCTCTTTGCCGCGGAGCTTCGCCCTGCGCATCTCGCACTCGGGGAGCCTCGAGTGCGAGATGACTTACGTTTTAGCGCTTCAGCGGGACGCGGTCGGTTCTGCCGTCGCTTCTTTCATTGGATTACCGTTCGTAGTTGAACGACTCCCGGTGAATTGGCGGATGAAGTCCTCCAACGGCTTCGAACTACCACTGTTCTCCTGGAGGTTAATACCCGCCTTCTCGCTGAGAATAAGGCTGAGCAATGTCTCGAGGACGCTGCCACCACCTTGCGCTTCGCTCGATGTGCTTCCGCTGTTGCTGATGAACAGACGGCTAGGCACGAGCGGTTGAACGCTCTTCGAGAATTGGTCGGCGAACACGTTCAGCGCGTAGAGACGCGGATCGCGATAAGCGCCCACCTTCTGTAACGTCACCGCCGCTTCGGCGAGGCCGACCTGCGCAATGCGTGAAGATTCACCTTTGCCTATTAGCTCCTTCGCGCGCGCTTCACCTTCCGCGAGCGTCACCTGCTTCTTTGCGAGCTGTTCTGCCTCGGCGAACTCTGCCTGGCCACGGTTCGCGGCGATCTCGACCGCGATCGCACTCTGCGTGAGCTCGGTCTGGCGCTCCGCTTTGGCCTTGGCCTGGTTAAGCGCGACCTGTTGCTGCGCAGCTTCCTGCTGCTTCGCAAAGGTGGCGCGCTGTTCATCGGCCAGGCGTCGCATCCTTAGCTGGTCGAACAACGTTTCGATCGGATCCGCTTTTCCAGCGGCGATCTCACGTGACTCCGGGCGGCCAATTAGAACGGCGACAACGTTGATGTCGTAACGCTCGAAGCGTGTGCCGAGTTCTTCAGTAGCGCGTTTCTGGATTTCTTCACGTTTCGTGAGCAGATCGAGCATATGCGATGTCTGCGCGACATCGCGGAAGTAGGCGGTAAGAATGGGATCGAGCGTCTGTGTAATAAGACGTTTCACATCCCCGAACCGTTGCACGACCGACGGCGCCTTCTGGTAGTCGATATGTAGGACTAACGAGAGCGGCAGACGCGGCTCGTAGCCATCAGCCGTGATCAGGTCGATGCTGGTGAGGTTTTCATCATAACGATGCGCCTCAGTGATGCCGCTGATCCAGCGTAAGACGAAGTTAATCGTCGGGACTAACTCCACCTTAACGGCATACGGGTTCAGCGCGTATTTGCCCGGAGTTAATGCGGAACGCCAGACACCACGCTGGCCAGCTTCGACCTGTTCGCCGTAGCGAAATGACTCGCCGGTTGTGTCAGAACCCGCCGCGCCGTGGTAGGAAACGACCACACCGACATATCCGATCGGAATCAAGGTCTTGGCTTTGATCTCAACCGTGCCGAACCAGCGGTTGATGAAGAAGGTGCCATCGGTCAGCACCTGTAGCTGCTTGCCGCGCTTACCACCGAGCTCGAGAAACGCTTCCGGATCCTGGAAGTAGTTGTGATCCCGGCCGGCGACAGCCTTTACCTCCGGGGCAATGATTTCGCCTGATCCGATTGTAGGACCGTCCTGGATACTTACGACACCGATCGTGTCGACGTTTGGATTAAACTCCGGCATCTTCTCGGCGAGGGAAGGTGGCGAACCGGCTTCGCTGGCGCTGGTGTCGCCGGTTTTCGCGTGGAAGTGTGTCTGGCTGGCAGCTCCGATTACGACCGGATCATAAGCGCGCATTGAGGCAAGCTGTGCCTTCCACGACTCGTAACGATCGGCCGATTCACGCACGGGACCGGAGAAAACGCGGTCCTCGGTAATCACAACGAAAAGCGCGAGGTTAATGGCATACACGCCCTCGCGCAGAATGCCACGCTGGCGACCTCTTTGACCGTGAGACTCGAGGAAAGCAGTCGCGTCCTGGAAGTGGTTGCACGCAACATTCCGACCGAGCGTCTGGATCGGCTCCAGCGGTACACCGTCGCGGGCATAGACATAAGCCATTTTACCTTCACCTACGACGACGAGCGTTTCCTTGTGAATGCGGTACTGCCACGGGTAGAGACCGAAGTGGATGCCACCGCGTAAGAACCTGGCCTGAAAGCCAGCTTCGCCACTGCGCGCAATGATCTGGCCTCCGCGAAGCGAGCCTTTACTACTCCAGATCTTTTCGATGACGCCGACGTGAGTGTGCGGGATGTAAACAATCCCGAGCAGGCGTGGCAGACAGAAGAGCATGAGTAAGAGAGCAGCACCTCCTAACCAGAAGGCCGGTTGAGGAAGTTCTGGAATTGAGAGAGCGATGTAAGACATATTTAAGACTCCTTGTTTAACTTCGCCGAATTAGACAACGCAGAGTTACAATATTGCGAACGCGTTCGCGCAATTTCCTGCGATTATTGCAAGCCTCGGGCACGGCGCTTGAGCTCCTGAGACAGCGCCAAGACGGCACCTGTGCCAGGACGAATGATAAAGCGCGAGCGGCCAGCCCATTGCCGCTTATGGCATACAAACTGAATGGCTACTCCGGCACAGAACGTCTCACAGGCAGGAGAACAGGCCGGTCGAGCAAATAGCTAACGCAGGGCCGACTATACGGTAGGTTCAATGCGAATGTGCGAGAAGGCTGCTGAGCAGCACACCTAGCCATTCGGGATCAGGCACAGAGAAAATGGGGTTTCGGCCGGACGTCCTTTCGACTTCGATCGCATCCGAATAAGGCGTGAACGCGAGAATGTTCGAGAAGCGTATGGCCGTGTTCTTTCGCATCCCGTCAAAGATGATCCGCCGGTTGGTTACATACAACGTTCCGGAATCGACTTGCCGAAGCACTTCTCGTCTAACCCGCTGGGCCTGAAAGCTGCCAAAGCGGTAATAGACGCCGTTCATGATTCTGATTCGTGCCGCCGCGCCCCCGTAGTTAACTCTCACGTTCTCGGTTCTCATTTCGTGCAGAGTCGATGAACAAGAGAAGTGGCAGGTTTCCTTTCTCTGGAGGGCGAGCGGGGCCGCGACTTCTGGAAACGTGCCATTCTCCATCAGCCAATACGCGCGGTAACGGGCAAGCTGTTCCTGGGTAGCAGCGTCAGGGCTGATCGAAATGCGAAAGTTCTTCGCGAGCGCATCCAGTTGTTCAACTTCATCTGGACTAAGCCGCTGATCACTTACTGCTTCGTGCAAGGCTTCCTCAAAGACCGGCTTCGCGTCGCGATGCCACATCTCGCGCGCGGAGCGCTCGTCGATCCGAAGTGCTTTGCGCAAGCTGATTAGTTCTTCGGACTCCGCATCAGTCACAACTCCGTCGCGAAAAACGTCCGCGAGTGCCATGCGAAATCGCGGATGTGTGACATGCCGTTGGATTTCGTGGACGTCCTCGTCACGGAGGCCGAGCAAGTCCTGCAGCCGGTCAAGCCCGACGACTTCTTCGTCAGTATTGACGTCGTCGGTCACGCATGTCTGCAGGGCCTTCTCGAACAACTGCTTTGCACGATGTCGATCAAAGCGCGTTGCACCATGCTTTCGGAGCAAGCGAAAGACTTCGTCGGGATCGATGTCGGTCCAACGCTTCGAAGCAAGGAGGTTCTCGATCTCGATGTAGGCGTTCTCGACTACCGGTCTCCCAAGACACCTGTGCAACAGGCC
>JBJMWV010000200.1:0-2933 GCA_045809985.1 Chthoniobacterales bacterium
CGACCGACAACGGGATTACCTGGACGGTGAGGCCGATTCCGACCAGCAGCACAACCGGGTTCCTGGTCGATCCTTCAGTAGGCATCGGCACGAACAACGTAGGCAAACCCGGCGGGCAAGCTAGCAACACCATCTACCTTGGATATCAAGCCGCGAACAGCCATCCAAAAGTGGCAGTCTCGCGTGATCAGGGTGCGACCTGGACGAACGATCAGGAAGTTGGCCAGGAGTTCGGGATCCAGAATTCTACCTTCCCGGAGCTCGTCGCAGGCGATGACAACCGCGCCGCCTATGCCTTCTTCGGAACTACTGTAGCAGGTAACTATACCAGCCAGGCAAGCTTCCCACCGAGTGCGCCGTGGCACCTATACATAGCCACCACTTTCGATGGTGGCGTTACCTGGACTACAATTGACGCCACGCCTAACGACCCAGTGCAGCGCGGTTCGATTTGCAACCTTGGCACAACCTCCTGCATGAATACGCCGAACGACCGCAACTTGCTCGACTTCATGGATGAGACCGTCGATGCGCAAGGAAGGACGCTGGTCGGCTATCCAGACGGCTGTGTCGGAACTTGCGTCAATGGGTCGGTTAACTCGTTTACGGCGCTAGCTTCGATCGCGCGCCAATCCGGCGGCAAGCGCCTCTTTGCCGCGTATGATCCGAATCCGGCCGAGCCGGTAGCGCCCGCTCCGCCACGAGTGGATAGCGTGGTTAGAGATGGCACCGGGCTGGTGACGATTACCTGGTCCGCGCCGGACAACGGCGGTTCGCCTATCGTCAGTTACAATGTTTACCGGCGCACCAGTTCCGGGACCTACGGCGCGCCGCTCGCGAGTGTGCCTGCCGGTACTCTTAGCTACGTTGACACTACTGCGGACTCGAGCACCGCCTATTTCTATAAGGTAACGGCAGTGAATGCACTCGGCGAAGGGTTGAACTGCGGCGAGTTTCCGATTTCGGCGCCACCGCCGGCTAATCCATGTGTCGGGACAGGGTTCCTGGTCGACTCAGATCCTACTGGCGATCAGGTAGCCGCGCCGATGAACAGCGACCTGGATATCCAGTCGGTGCTCGTGGCAGAGCCGTATCAGAGCGACGGTATTAACCGCCTCGTCTTCACCATGAAAGTGGACGATCTAAGTGTCCTGCAACCTAACCGGCAGTATCGCATCGTATGGACGCCGCCGACACCTCCGGCCATGGCAGGGACAGACCGCTACTACGTCGGCATGAATACAAATGCTGGTGGAGCGGGCGCGGCGACCTTCGAGTACGGCGTTGTTACCTCCCAAGGCAATGTGCCGCTCACCCAAGGCACACCTGACGCCGGGTCAGTCGACGCTACTGGCGTGATTCAAATTGCGATCGCGAACAACAAGGTTGGAAATCCGGGCGCCGGCGCAACCCTCAGCCTCTTGAGCGGGAGAAACTTTGCCGGAAATGGCAATGCTACGATCACCAAAACGAGCGGGATCGACTCGACCGCTGATGGGAGTTACACGCTGATTGGCAACAACGCGTGCGCGCCTGCGCCAACGATAGCGAGCGCGGTCTCCCGCAAGACACACGGAAGTATGGGAGCTTTCGATATCTCACTTATACCAGCCGATCCGGGCGGGAGTGTGGAGTGCCGCCTACCGGGGGCAAACGGTAGCTATCAGGTCGTCGTGAGCTTCACGGCACCGGTTACCTTTACGGGTGCCAGTGCGACGAACGGCGCCAGCGCGACGGCTAGTCCGGCCCCGGGTTCATCAGCTAGTAGCGTCGTCACAATCGATCTCAGTAACGTTCCTGATGCACAAACCACAATGGTAACCCTGGCCGGCGTGCGTACCGCCGGGGCGGCAGCAGATATCACGGTTCCTTTACCCGTCCTGCTGGGAGACACGAACGGCGACCGCTTTGTTAACGCCGCTGACGCGACACAGACGCGCAATGCTTCAGGGGAACAAGTGGATGAATCCAACTTCCGCATCGACCTTAACGTGGACGGCGTAATCAATTCCGCTGACGCAACGATCGCGCGGAACAGTTCCGGGCATGCCCTACCAGGTTCGACTTCGAATCCACCCCAAACGCGTCCGCGTGCGAAGCCGGCGATGGAAGCTCAGTAACCGCTCGTCGCGTTGGCACGACAGCTTCTCGCTTTATCCGAGTTCCTTTACATCCTTAATTCAGGAGCCATTGCCGCGCGGTTGCCGAAAACGAAGACTTATTCGCGAGACAGGAACACGCGCTCGCAAGCAGGTTAAACCTCCGCGATGAGTCTCGACATGGCAGACTTTCGAATGATTCACCTCACCGTCGCTATGCTCGTGCTCTCGTTCTCCGCCGTTGCGGATGCGGAGCCCGCGAAGGCGAAGCAAACTGGTCGCGCGACGAAAACACGCGTGCAGAAGCTTTGCTACATCTCGGGATCAGCGAGCCCGCAGCCTTGCGAACGTATGCACGGATTCGCTCCAACAACGACAATTCCAATCGTCGTTATTCGGTATCGATAGATAGCCTCTCAGAGGCGCTCGTCGTGTGCTTCGCGGCGCGTTTCGATTCGCGCGAGGTTGGCGGACGCAGATTGCTTTGCCGGTTCCAGGGACAACGCGTATCTGAATTCGCTTTCTGCTTCGCGAGTACGGCCGAGACGCAAAAGAACTACGCCGTGATTCACAAATGAGTCGGGATCGTCCGGGTGCAGCGCACGCGCATCGAGGTAGGCGCGGTCGGCATCCTCGAGTCGGCCGGTCGCGGCGAGGCTGTTCGCGAGGTTGAAACGCGCGCGGTAGTAATCTGGTTTTACGCGGATGGATTCGCGATAGTCGGCGATCGCGGTTTCTGGTTCGCCGCGATTGGCGTCCTCGTTACCGAGGTTGTACCAAGCGATCCAGGCCTGCGGGTTCTCTTTGATCACGTAGGTCCAAAGCGTTCGTGCA
>JBJMWV010000201.1:0-7034 GCA_045809985.1 Chthoniobacterales bacterium
ACACAAATAAAAAACACAAACCACAAACGATATACACGCAGGCCCAAACCGTTTCCGCGGAAGGCTACAGCGGACAGGCCTTCAATCCGCACTTCGCTCACACCACCAGCGGCGTCGGCACGACGAAGAACTGCACCGATTGCCATCTCTCATGGTCTAACGACAACAACGCCTGGATGACGCAGTTGTTAGGCTTCGGCACGGGGACGGTGAACTTCTTCGGCCGCTACGCGTATGTCGGTGAAGGACGCGAAGGATTTCACGCCGTCGTCTGGACCGAACCCGACGAGCCGCAAGCCGCGATCGGCAGTCATCTGCAGAAGATCGCGTATCCGGATAATTACCGGCGCCACGTCGAGGGCGGCTCGGAATTGAAGGAAGCCTACGAGCATTCCGGCCAGGATATACAGGACCTCGTTTTGCGCGGCGAATATCTCTACACCGCGAATGGTCCCGGCGGTTTCGAGGTCTTCGACGTCGCGAACATCGACCAGAAAGGATTCAGCGAACGCATCGTGAGCGCGCCGGTTTCGCCACTCGGCCAGCGCACGCGCATCCACACGAAAAATGCGACGAGCATCGCGCTCCCGAGCACGCTCGCGCTCGATCCACTGCGCAAACACATCCCGGAAAATGAAGAGCAGCCGATCGACATTTTCTACGGCTATGTCTACGTCTCGGATCGCGAAGAAGGTCTCGTGAACGTTCTCGTCGGCACGTTGGTTGACGGGAATCCCGACAACAATTTCCTAAAGGAAAGCGAGACCGTTCGTTTCAATCCTGGCGGCGCTCTGACCGGCGCTACGTATGTCACAGCGGCGGGTCATCGGCTCTACATGTGCACGCCGCGCGGCATCTTCGTGATCAACGTCGCGGATCCGACGCATCCGCAGCTCGTCGGTAGCCTAACGAACGGTTACTTGCGCAATCCGCGCTGCGCGGCGGTGCAGTTCCGCTATCTCTTGGTCACCGACGACGACGGTTTGAAAGTGCTCAACATCGACGATCCGGATCGACCGGTGCCGATCCAAAATGCAGTCGTTAGGCTGCGCGATCCGCATCGCTTTTACCTCGCACGCACTTACGCTTACGTCGCGAACGGCGCCGAAGGCCTCGCCATCATCGACATCGAAAACCCCGAGCGACCACACATCGACCAGATGTTCAACGCCGGCGGCGCGATGAACGACACGCGAGCGGTGCAGATCGGCAGTGTCAGTGCATCGATGTTTGCGCTCGTTGCCGATGGTCGAAATGGATTGCGCGTCGTGCAGTTGATCTCGCCCGACACAGTTCCGGGCGCGCAGGGATTCAGCCCGCGACCGAATCCGGCCTTGATCTCGACGTATCACACATCCGGTGAAGCAATCGCGGTTGGGCGCGGACTCGAGCGCGATCGCGTCGCGGACGAAACCGGCGGACAAACCGTTGTCTTCGGCCGCCGCGGCTCGCGACCGTTTCATCTCGATGAAATGGCGCGCTTCTATCGCCGCGATTTCGATGCGAAGGAAGGCACGCGCGGTGATCTGTATCGCGTTGAAGACGCAATTGTGCGGGAGGGTATACTCACGACGCGCAGCGGCACGCCGCTGTCGCCACTCGCCACGCCGAAGCCAACACCGAGCGAGCCAGGCGAACCGACGATCGAGCCGACGCCGCTGCCATTGCTTTCGCCGAGTCGCTAAAACAACGTCGCATCCGCGCCGAATTTCTCCTCCCGCCGCTCGATCACGCGCGTGAGCAAATCGGGACCAGTCATGCGATGCGCCGCGTCGTGCGGACACGCAGCGACGCACTGCGGTTTCGGCGCGGAGCGATTTCCCTCCGCGTCGCAAAGGTCGCAGGTCGCGGCTTTGAGCTGCGCGATCATCTTCGTTTCGCCGGGATGCTCCGCGTCGAGCACCTCCACTTTTCGGCGCTGATTCGGCACCATGAAGATGTTTCCGTACGGACAGTTCGACGCGCACAAGCCGCAGCCGATGCAGTGATCTTCGATCACGATCTGCAGATGTTTGCCGCGATGAATCGAGTCTACCGGGCACCCCGACATGCAATGCGGATCGGTGCACGAGCGGCACGAAGTCGCGACGAGATAATCGCCGAAACGCCGGCCGTCGCGGAGCAGTCGCGTTATCGGCAGACCGTGCGATTCGTCGCCGTGCTGACGGATGCAGCCTTTGGTGCATTCGTCGCAGCGCGTGCAGAGATCCATGTCGAGCACGAGGATGCTCTGGCCCTCATAGAGTCCCTGCTCGACGAACTCGGCGACGATCGGGCTGGCCTCGCTGTCACTGCGGAGCGACGTCAGCGACTGCTCAACAAGTCGACGCCGAAGCACGGGAAAGCGTCGCAGCATCTCGAGGAAATCAGCACGGCCGAGTCGCGCGAGTTCGAGGTAATTCAACGCTGAGCAGGTGGCGCTGCGCACACCGACGGGAATGACCTCGACGGCGTTCTCGCCTGCGCCATTCAGCGCCGCGGCGATCTCGCGATCGACTTGCTCAAGGCTCTTCGACGCATCCTGTCGCGCGAGTCCGAGCAAACCAATTTCGCCGAAGATGGTACCGGGGCCGCGCGTCAGGACACGCACTTCGCCGCCGTATTGCTGCACACCGACGCGAATGTGTCCGAGACGGATCAGGTAAAGTTCGTTCGCCGGTTCACCCTGACGGAAGAGCACCTGTCCGGGCGTGACGCGCAGAAACGAGATCCGCTTTCGCAGAAAATCCGCGATTTCTTCGTAGAGTTCCTGACCGAGATCGCTAAAGAGCTGAATGCTCTGCAGCACGAGGTTGAGCGAGCGGTCGCGATATTCGCCTTCGAATCTTGCGCGCTGGCTCGGCAGTCGCATCAGGCGATCGAGCACGTTGCGGCGCACCTCCCATAACTCGGCCTTCTCGACCACGGTCAGATCCGCCGCGCGCGGCGATCCACTCACGCAAGCCATCTCGCCCGCGATCAAATCTTCCGGCGTGAGCTGCGCGCGATAAACGAGCGGCTTGCGCAGCCGCAGCATTCCCGCGAGACCGCCTTTCGCGTGCACACCTTCGAGCGTGACCAGCGCCTCGAGCTTCCCTGATTTAATGATGAACGCGGTGTTGCCCGGCTCGCCTTTGCGACAAACCACATCACCGCGGCGGAGCTGCCGCCTAACGACCAGTCCCTGCTGCCAGAGGAGGAACTTCGGCGGGATGCCGGCGAAGATCGGATCGCGCAAAAGTTCCGCGGCAGAGATGATCTCGGCGCGGCCGGCGGTGCGGCGCGGCTTCACCTTCGCGACCGGATTGAAGGTGATCGCTGTCGTCGGACACGAGACCATGCACTCGCCGCATTGCACGCAGGTCGACTCGCCCATCGGATCGTTGAGATCGAAAGCGATACCGGCGGTGTTGCCTTTGCCGGTCCGACCGATGACGTGGTTCTCCATCACGTCGTCGCACGCGCGCACGCAGCGGTCGCAGAGAATGCATGCGCTGTGATCGACCGTGAAGACGGGCGACGACGCGTCGAGCTTGCGCCGCCCGGCGCGCTCGGGCGGCGCGGGTGGCGCTTTGCGCAGCACGTCAATCTTAAAGCGCGATACGCTCGCGCCGGTGACGTTCGCCATCTGCCCAAGTTCATTGAACGGCGCGAGTTCCTTCGCGATCTCCGGATGCGGCGCCGGCTTGAGGTGATCAGCAGCGAGAAGCTCAGTCACCACTTTGACCGACTGGCGGACGCGCTCACCATCGGGTCCGGGCGCATCCATGGTGAAGACTTCCATTCCCTCCTTCACCGGATGCTGGCAGGCGGGGAGAAGCTTCCGCTCGGCAGCCCGTCTGCCGCGCTTCTGTCCGTAGATCTGCACGACGCACAACCGGCAAACCGCAACCGGCTTCATGTGCGGTAAATGACAGAGCGTGGGGATCGGAATCTTCTCGTCGCGGTAGAGCTTCACCGCTGCGTCGTAGATCGTGGTATAACGCGGCGTTGTTCGCCCTTCCAAATCCTGAACGACGTTGCCGTTCGCGTCCTTCAACGGTTCGGCTAACGGCACAGTGATCGGCTGCCCGTCGATCTGCAGCGTGACCTGCTTCTCGTAGTCGGTCTGCGTCGGCGCATCCAGCCTAACGAGTTGTCCATTGAGATCGCGACTGAAGAGATCTTCGTCATCATCGCGAACGAAGAGACCAGCGGGAGTTTCCGGAAGCAGCGGCATTACTTGTGTCCGTTCCTGAGATGCTTGTTCACGTCGTCGCCGAAGTAATTGATCGCGGTCCGCAGCGGCACTGGCACAGAACGTCCGAGTCCACAGATCGAGGCAAGTTCGATCGCCTGGCCCATTTCTGCGATGAGCGGCAACAACTCGTTAGACCAGCGTTCGCGCGTGATCTGTCCCTCGAGCAGGTTCGCGCCTAACGACACCATTTTCTGCGAACCGATGCGGCATGGCACACATTTGCCGCAGGATTCGTTGCGGTAGAACTCCAAAGAATTGAGCGCCTCTTCCGCCATGTCGCGGCCTTCCGCGTAAACCACGAGACCCGCGCCGAGCGCCTGCGTTGGACTTAGGGCGCGGAAGAGATTCAGCTCCAATTCGAGATCGAGGATGTCGAGTTCGGTCGCGTTCGGATCGAGCTCGCGCCGGCTAACGAGTGCTTGCCACGATTTGTTGTTCACGTGGTCACGCGGCAGACCGGCGTTGGCCTTGAGCTTCGCCGGGAGAAAACCACCAGATGGACCGGAAGGCGCAAGTCCTTTGAGCGCGCGATCACCCTCGATCCCCTGGCAGTACTGCTCGCCGTAAATCAACTCGCGCAACGTCATTCCCATCGGCACTTCGTAGACACCTGGCCGTTTCACATCCCCCGAAACCGAAAACAAGCGACGTCCGTGCCAGCCGTTCACGCCCTGCGTGGCGTAGCCCTCGCCGCCGTTCAGCATGATGTAAGGTACCCACGCGAATGTCTCGACGTTGCTCACCAGCGTGGGCCGGTCATCGAGTCCGTTCGTCTCCAGTTTGGGCGGCATGTTGCGCGGTTCGCCGCGGCGATCCGACATCGCCTCGATCAGCGCGCTCTGTTCGCCGCAAATGTAACCGCCCGGACTAACGAATACTGAAATCGGAAACGGTCGGCCAAGGAGGAGCGCGTTCGGACCGCAAACGCCGAGCTCTTCAGCGCGCTGAATCTCGGCGCGGCAGGCTTCGATTTGCTCCGGATATTCGTGGCGGATGAAGATGAATCCTTCCGTCGCACGCGTGATGATCGCGGCAAGGATCACTGCTTCGATCACCAGATGCGGCGTGCGCAACAAGAGCTCGCGATCCTTGAAGGTGCCGGGTTCGCTTTCGTCGCCATTCACGACAATGAAGCCGCGCGTATCTTCGTGACGCCTGAAGGCGGTGCGGATCGCATCGCGCACGTCGCGCCATTTTTGCGTCGTCGGAATGCCTGCGCCGCCCAGTCCGCGAAGATCCGCGGATTTCAGTTCATCGAGCAAGACATCCGACCAACCGGCCAGCTCCGGGCCTTTGATCCAATTCTCTTCCGTCAGCCAACCGCGAACCGCTTCTTCCACTTCGTCGGACATGGTGGGCTCGATGACACGTTGTACCGCGCCGCTGCGGAAGCGCGCGATGTCGTCCGGTTGCCAACCGTATTCACGCGCGAGCAACGTCCCCGCTTTGTCGAGCGCATGATCGCGCAGCGAAATCGCGCGCATGACCGCGGCGTAATCCGGCGCTTTCCCAGCGTAGGGATCGATGCTGATCGGCGCGGGAGAGAATGGCTGATCCGCATCATGATCCGGTGGCGGCCGTTGGCCGCGCACCCATTCCTGCGCGATCGCCCTCAGCTCCGCGGCCGATCGTTTCAAATAGAAGGAATCGTGCTCCGTTCCCGCAACCGTGATGCACGCGGCGGGCGCGCGATCGCAGCGGCCCAGACAGGAAACGCCCTGCACCGCGACCTCGCCGTTGCCTAACGAGCCCTGCAGTTCGCGCAGCATTTTTCCCGAACCGCACATGTGACAGGCCATGTCGCGACAGATTTTCAGCGTCACCGGCTTCGGCGGTGTGAGTTGAAAATGCGGGAAGAAACTCGCGACGGAGTGGAGCCGATACAGCGGCACGCCCGATTGCTCCGAGAACTGCTCGAGCGCGTCGCGTTTGAGGTAGCCGAATTGGCGCTGAATCCTTTGCAGCGCGGTGATGAGCGGGCCCATGAACGTATCGAGTTTCGCCTCTCTCTCAGCGGGCAAGCAACATCTGCTTGAACGACACGGAGACTGCAACAGGCGCCGCGAGCGGCTGCTCCGGCGCGTGATAGATGTGGCAGGTCATGCATTCGCTCGCCTTGGCCGCCTGCCCGTTTGGGCTGTGGCAACGGACGCAATTTTCTTTCGGCGGGATGAGAACGTCTGAGGTGAGCCGACTCGCCTGCGCGCTGGTGTGACAGTCACGACAACTGCTCACGCTCGCGTGCTTCGCGTGATCGAAATGCGCGTGCGGCAACCAGCGATCGATCACGACAGGCTTCGTGATTTCCGCTGTCGGGTACGAAACTGAGGCGCCTTGTTTCACTTCGTGGCAGAAGGCGCAGCCGGTGTACTTCGCGCGACTCGCTGCATCGGATTGCAGTGAAGCTTTGTATGGATCCTTCGTGAAGAAGACGCTGCGCTCGAGTTCCTCGGCGTTCGGAAACTGCGTGAGGAGTTGCCGCACCTGCTGCGCGGCGAAATTGGCCACCTGCGCATCACTCGTTAGGCCGCGCTTGCGCCGCGCGAGCTCACCATATTGCGCGGGCAAGGTGCGCAGGAACGTCCGAACAAGTCGCGCATCGCCGTGCGGCAACTGGAAATCTGGATTGCGCACATCGAACTGGAGCGAGTGACATTCCTGGCAGTGCGCCTCAAAGCTCACGCGCTGCATATAGCGGCCGCTCGGCTCCGGCTTGTGGCAGTAATTGCAGTCGAGCTTCGCGCCGGACTTTGTCGCGGGAATATCGTTGCCGCTCAGGTGGCGTTGATGATTGAACCGAAGCACGTCGACTTCG
>JBJMWV010000202.1:0-5070 GCA_045809985.1 Chthoniobacterales bacterium
ACCTGGCAGAGCGCGTTGTCGTTCGTGAGCAGGCGCGCCTGCAAGACTTTCGCGACGCGCACCAGCCGCGCATCGATCGGCAAGTCAGTGTCGCCGTTCGTATCATGAATCGTGAGTTCGATATCGCGTGAACGCTGCAGCTGATTCAGGAGGTCGAGCCCGCGCCGCCCGCGTTCGCGTTTCAACGGATCGCGCCCATCGGCGAGGGTCTGCAGTTCGCCGAGAATGAAACGCGGCACGATGAGCGTACGGCTAACGAATCCCGTCGCGCAAAGGTCCGCGATGCGTCCGTCGATGATGATGTTCGTATCGACGACGAGCGGCTCGTGCTGCGTCGTCTCGCGGGTGAAACGCACATACGGAATGATGAGCGCGAACTCGTCGCGATTACTGCGCATCGCCAGCATCATGCCGAGGTAGCCGAAGGTGGAGTAAATCACGAGGCGCGCGATCCACTGTATGCCTTCCGGTTGGAAATGCAGAACGTCCGAGGCCATGAGCAGGCTCGCGAAGAGCGAGCCGAGCACGAGTCCGAAAGTGGCGGAGGAGAACGCGCGCAGCGAAAAGCCGTTCAGCAAACGATCCGCCAAGACGATGCTCAGCCCGAAGCAAATTCCGATCGACATGCCGATCCAGGCATGCCCGTCCGGCGAGGAGATGACCATACCTCCGATTGTCCCGCAGAACGTGACGAACAGGACCCGCAGCAGGTTTACGGTGAAAAGCGGGGTCATTCGTCGCTCCCTACTGCAAAACCCGTGCCGTTTAGCCTAACGGGAACGAGGTCTTTGCTGTTGCGGGCGAGATTGTGGCACGGACTGCTCCGCCTTCGCGGCGCTGTCGCGGTAAAACAGGAGGCCGTGTGCGCGGAGATTGGCGATTAACGCGGACAAATCCCGCGCGACCTGCTGATTGTTAAGGAGGCTCGCGAGCAATCCATTTCCCGTCCGTGCGTCGCGGAACACTTCCCCCGCGCTCTGGATCGTCTTCCGCGCATCCGCGATTGCCGACTGCACATCGTCCGCAGCCTTCTTCGCCGAATCCATCGTGCCGCCGGCCTTCGCGATGACGTCGTCGATCTTCTTCGAGGACTCCGCCAGGTTCGTGCTGGTCTGATTCAAACGATCGAAGGTCGCCTTCAAATTTTCCATGTTCTCCGGCGAGAGCGCCTGCTCGTTCAGGCGCGTGAAGGTGCCGTTGATGTTCTGCACCGTCCCGCGCAGGTCCTTCACCAGCTCGCCGCCTTCGCGGGTCAGATCGTCCATGCCGGTCTCGCGCGTGCCAGCAACGGTCGCGTCCGGATGGAGATAATCCTTCACGTCGTCGTGCGGCGGCCGCCAGATGCTGACATACCGGTCGCCGAGCAATCCGGAGCTGCCGACGACAAATTTGCTCCCGACCGGGATCTTCACGAAATCGTAGATCCGCATCGGCACGAGCACGCCTTCGCCGCTCGGATTCAAGCGCGGCCCGCCTGAGACGCGGCCGATTTTCGCGCCAGCCATGAGCACGTCGGAGCCTTTCAGCAGGCCGCTCGCATCGGGAAAGTTCACCGTCAGCGAGTAGTTATGCTGGAACCCCTCGCCCACGCGCCCGAACTGCACGACCAGCCCCGCGAGCACAAGCAGCCCGACGAAGACGAAGATACCGACTTTGAATTCCAGACCTTTGCCGCCTTCGTTCATTGAGGCATCAGGTTACCACGCCTTCGCCGGGCGTCATTCAAGGCAGACCTTCGGAGCGACCTAACAAGAAATCCTGGATCAGCCGATCGTCGGACGCTTCCAGCTCCGCGGGCGTGCCGTAGAAATAAATCCGGCCTTCGTGCAGATACGCGATGTGATCCGCGATATGGAACGCGCTCTTCATGTCGTGCGTCACCACGATGCTGGTGACGTGATACCGCTCCTGCAATCGGCGGATCAGTTGATTGATGCTGTCCGAGACGACTGGATCGAGACCGGCGGTCGGCTCGTCATACAAGACGCATGACGGCTGGCGGATGATCGAGCGCGCGAGCCCGACGCGCTTCTTCATCCCGCCGCTCAAGTTCACCGGCATTTTCTGTTCCTGCCCCTCGAGCTCGATCACATCCAGGATCTCGCGGATTTTCTCGCGAATAACTTCGGGATTGCGTTCGCCTGCTTCACGCAGCGGAAAGGCGATGTTTTCTTCCACCGTCATCGAGTCGAAGAGCGCGCCGCTTTGGAAAAGAATTCCGACCTTCTTGCGGATCGCCGCCAGCTTGCGCTCGCTCAGGCCGATGATGTTTTCGCCGTCGATCCAGATCTCGCCCGAATCCGGATGCATCAGGCCGATGAGATGTTTCAGAAGCACGCTCTTGCCGCCACCGCTGCGGCCGATGATGACGAGCGTCTCGCCTTTCGCGACATCCAGATCGAGGCCGCGGAGGATCTGCTGCGCCCCAATGCTTTTCGTTAGCCCACGCACCGCGATCATCGATGCCGCGGCGTCACGCTTCGTCTCCGCTGGTGCTGCTGCGGTTTCGATCATTGATAGCCCGCCGGGAAGATAATGTTCAGCGCCATGGTCGCGAAGAAATTGAAAATCAAAACCGCGAGCGACGCATCGACCACCGCTTCCGTGGTCGCCTTACCGACACCGACCGCGCCTTCGCGAGTGGTCAGGCCTTTGTGGCAACTGATGAAGACAATGAGGAGCGCGAACGCGAATGCCTTCGTCATCGCCATTGTGATGTCACGCATCTGCGTCCAGCGAACCATGTTCGCGACGTAGTACGGTCCATTCACCTCGAGTAAAAACACGGCGACGAAATAACCGGCGACGATGCCGACGCCGACGCATTCCGCGACGAGCAGCGGCATTGAAACCATCATCGCGAGCACGCGCGGGACGACCAGGTAGTCGATCGGATGAACAGCCAGCGCGCGTAGCGCATCGATTTGTTCCGTCACTTTCATCGTGCCGATCTCGGCGGACATCGATGCACCGACGCGCCCGGTTACCATGAGCGCGGTGAGCACTGGACCAAGCTCGCGGCAGATCGAAACCGACACCACCGCGCCAACTGCTGAACCCATTCCGAGCTTGTTGAATTGAAAGAAAGTCTGCGCCGCGAACACCGCGCCCGTGAATGCGCCGGTGATCACGACAACGGATTGCGAACGCAGACCCATCTCGACGATCTGGTTCATGAAAAGACGCCAGCGAATCTTCTGCATCACGATCGAGGAGAACGTTTCCGCCGCGAGCACAACCAGCTCGCCCAGATAGGTGAAGAAGCGGATGACCGCTGCGCCGAGCGCGGTGATCAATCGAGTCATGTCGGAAGTATTCCGCCGCTGCGCGCCCGGTCCTAAGCGGTCAGCGGCTGCGTTTTGTTCTTCGGCCGCAGCTCCGGCGGGATCGAACCAACGAATCGCGGATCGAACCCGAGCTTGCGGAAGATGGTGCGGATCTCGCGAAAGGTAACGATCGGTTCTTCCATCTCGAAATAAACCAGGTCGTGATTGCGATCGACCTTGTAACGAACGCCGGCCAGCGTCTCGAGCTGGTGGTCGAGCTCGAGGATCCTGTTCAAGTCGCGAACACCCGCGGCGTAGACTTCCAGTTCCAGCATCAGGCCGACTTTAGAGAGAGCACTGCGCGATGCAAAACTCGAGTTTCCTCTCCTCCTCGTTGCGAATGCCACCGCTCTGCGATAAATGAGCGCTGTTCATGAATCGCGCATTTCGCCCACTCTTGTCGCTGCACTTGTTAGGCGCGGCGCTCCTCTTTGCCGGCTGCGCAAGCGGACCACCACAAGGCATTCAGCAGGCGCGCATCGACACTGCCGCGCGGATCGCTGCCGAACCGCAGGGCGATTATTGGATCGGCCGCCGCTATTACAAACCGGTCTACAAATTCTGGGGTTATGTCCGCCGGCCAGGTCAGCCTTGGAGCGAATCGAAGATGGTAATGATGAACGAGAAGCAAAAGCTCGCGCCGGATCGTGCGCAGAACGCTCTCGGGAGCGACAACAACTACGAATACAAACTCTACGGCAACTTCAGCGGCGACACCGTCTATGAGCCGGCAAGTAACGGCATGTATCCGGAGTTCGTGCTCAAGAACTACGAACTGATCACGACCAATCCGCCGCCGATTTTCAAGAGCCAGTTCAGCGGACGCGCGCAAGCCGCGACCAGCATCACGACGATTGAGAAGCCTGAGTAAGGCAACGAGCCGAGCGCGCTCGGTGGCCAAAACGGAAACGGAGCCGGGCCCGCGCGATGTCTTCGCGGATGAGTTCCTGCGTTATCTTGAAGTCGAGCGCAACGCCTCGCCGCGCACCGTGAAAGCATACGCGCAGGCGCTCGGCGCATTTCGCGTGGAGAGTAAAGCGCGCGCATGGAAGGAATGCAGTGCGGATGATTTCCGCGATTACCTCTTCAATGTGATGAAGCGGAAGCAAGCGCGCGCCTACATTCGCCTGCAGTTCTCTGCCTTCCGCACCTTCTACCGCTGGTTAGTCGAACGGAAAGGTCTGGCGCGCGATCCGGTGCGCGAGCTCGAGCTGCCCAAGATGGAAAAGCGTCTGCCGCTCGTCCTCACGCGAGCGCAAATCGATGACTTGTTAGGCGCGCCACTGCGCGTGCCCAAAGAGAAAGCCGCGCCGAAATGGATGCCGCTGCGTGACGCCGCGATCATGGAGATTTTCTACAGCAGCGGACTGCGGCTCGCGGAGCTCGCGTCGCTCAATGTCGCTGATGTCGATCTCTACACCGAGTCGGTGCGCGTGCTCGGCAAAGGACGCAAGGAGCGCGTCTGTCCTGTCGGTGCGCCAGCGCTCGAAGCAGTCTCGCGTTACCGCGCCGCGGCAAACGTGCAGAGTGGGCCGCTCTTCATCAACAAAACGCGCCAACGTCTTTCGCCGCGATCAATCTGGCTCGTCCTCAAGCGCTACTTGCGTCACACCTCGATTCCCGTTTCGATCAGTCCGCATAAGCTGCGACACAGCTTCGCCACCCACATGCTCGATGCCGGCGCCGATCTGCGCAGCGTGCAATCGTTGTTAGGTCACGCCAGTCTTTCGACGACGCAGATCTA
>JBJMWV010000203.1:0-3269 GCA_045809985.1 Chthoniobacterales bacterium
GCTGTCGGTGACACCTGCCACCTTCTGCCTGATGGTGCCGGCTAGAGAGGAGCAACAGCTTCGGCAGGCCTTGCAGTCGCTCGCGGAGGAGACGTGCTTGAATGGCGCGCAACTTGCGCATTTTGACGAGAATCTCGAGCGGGCCGCCGTCCCAGCCTTCATGTGCCTTGGCGCGGAAGGCGTTCACTTCCTTCATCAGCGCCTGGCAATCGAACGCGCTGATGCTCGGCTGGTTCGTTATCGTGAGGAAGACGCGCATCGTACGGTCGGGGGAACTGAGCGGCTGATCTTCTTCGATCGAGGCATTGCTCGCGAAAGGCTTGAGCGCCGGTGCGATGACACCGAGTGGGTCTAACGAGAGCTCGATCTGCGGCCGCGGTGAGCCTGCTTCGATCTCGTCATGCAAGCGCCGCAAGCGGTCTTGGATCTTGGCCGGTTGAAGTTGCGCAATCGTTTCGTCGAACGCGGACGGCTCAAGATTCAACAGCAGCGGGACGGCGATCGATTGAAGATCGTGCAGACCTTCCGGTGTTTCCATCGGCGAGCCGCCGAGGACGCGCTTGCACCAGGGTTGCGCGCGCAACGCATCCGCGAATTGCGGCGCGAATTCTTCCAGCTTGTCGACATCTTCCGATTTCGCGACGAGCGCAAAAGTGAGCTCGCGCACCTGCGCGAAGTCGCGGTTGTAGACCTTCAGGCCCTGCACGGAAGAGAAGCTTTGCGGCAGGAGATTCAGCACCTCCGTGTCGAGCTTCATGCGCGTGACGAGGACGAGAATCGAAGCTACCGCGATAGCCGCGACAAAAAGCCAGACTAGCCCGCGCCGATGCGTGACGAGTCGGCTGATTTTCGTGTGCAGCGGCATGGGAGCGCGAAGTTCGCGTCTCAAACCGCGAGGGTCAAAACCGGAGATTGAAGGTCTCGCCCTCGCTGCTCACCTTCACCGACAAGCCACCGGCGAGGATCTTCTCGCGCAAGGCAAACCAGCCGCGCAGATGATGCGGCGCGTTCGCCGGATTGCCTGACCAACTGCCGCGGGCGAGGGGACCGCTCACGCGGCCGAAGTCGGCGGTTTGATTGACGGTGATGAGCGTCAGGGCCGGGGCCTTACTGAAGGTCAATTCCATGTCGCCGGACGGTGACGTGCGGACGACGACATCGCCAATGAGCGACATCTTCGGGCCGCGATAAGCGAGCTGGCCGGTGCGTGTCTGCCAATTCGCTCCGGGTGTCGCGAGTTTGCTGCTCGTGGTTGCACAACTCGTTAGGCAAACCAGCAAGGTGAGAGCGAGGAGCTGTTTCATTCGTTAGGCAGCAGTCGCGAGCTCCCGCACTTCGCTCTTCTTCGGCTCGAGCGTGCGGCGCGGGCAGAGCGCGAAGCGTTTCTGAAGGCGGACGATGAAGTAGAAAATTTCCATTCGCCAGCGGACGGGCCAACTCGTGCCGACATTCCCGCCGAGAACTGCATTCACGGCCGGCGGAATCTGCAGGATGTCCTGCGGATGGAGGAAAACTTCGATGAATTCCTTCGTGTACCATGCGTCGACGAACCGCAGATATACGTTCATCGCCTTGTTGATGTTCTTCGTGTAGCGCGCAAAGAGGCGGCGCTTCTTCGCGGGATGATCGAGCACTACGTGCAACACATCCGCGCATTGTTCGCCCGCGAGCACAGCGAGGAAAACACCGCTGCTGAAAACAGGATCAATGAATCCGGCGGCATCACCGGCGAGCATCCATCGATCTCCCGTCAGCCGCGAGTTGCGATAGGAGAAATCCGCTTCGACGCGAACCGGACTGACGCGTGTCGCGTTTTCCATCCGTTCCGTTAACAACGGCTGCTCCGCGATGGCGTGTTCCAAGAACTCCTCCGCGCTCAAGCCGCTCTTTTTGTAAACCGCCGCATCGAGCACCACGCCGATGCTGGTCCGCGGCGCCTGCAGTGGAATGACCCAGAACCAGCGATCGCTCGCCCGGACCATTTTCGTCAGGGTGCCGTCGCGGCCTTCGTCGCGCGTGCAGCCGTCGTAATGCGCGAAGATGGAGATCTTTTGCAGATGTTCGTACTTCTGCTTGAGCTTGAACATCGAGCTGATCAGCGAATTGCGCCCACTCGCGTCGATCAGATACTTCGCGCGGATCTGCTCGTTAGTCTTCGCGATCGTCAGCCGCACCTCATCGTCCGCGAGGTCGATCTTCTCGACCGCGGTTTCCTCGCGCACTTCGGCACCGTGTTCGCGCGCGTTATCGAGCAGGACCTTGTCGAACTCCGCGCGCGGGACCTGATAGGAATGTTCGGTCTCCGAGCGGAAGCCGTCCTTGAAGTAGAACTTCACCGTATCCGTGCTGCAGGCGCTGCACATTTCGCCGCCGAACTTCTCGAGGAACCCGGCGCGCTTGAACTTCGCGTGCAGACCGAGGCGCGTGAAAGCCTTCATGCTGAAAGGCAGAAGCGATTCGCCAATGTGGAAGCGCGGGAACTTGTCGCGCTCGAGAACGACGACGCGGCGTCCCTGCTGCGCAAGCAAGGCTGCGGCTGTGCTCCCGGCGGGACCGCCGCCGATGATCGCCACGTCGTAGAGTTCGTTCGCCATGAGCGGGGCAAGGTAGCAAATCTGCGGGGCAGGTAAAATACGCTTGGCGGACGCGGGGCGCTCCTGTTCCACTTGGGCCCGATGCGCTCACCACAATTCATCCGGCGCGAGGACGGTTCCATCATCATCCTGCTGCTGGTTGTGCTGGCGGCGATCGGCGGCGGCTACTGGTTCATGAAACAGAACCGCGACATGCGCGAGAAGGAAGCGCGCGAGTTCGCCACCGAAGCGACGAACAAGATTGTCCTGCAGCGTGATCAACGCTTCATCGACTTCAACCTGACGCAGAAGGCGCAGATGACTTATCCGCCTTCATGGCGCTACCGCATGCTGCAGCTTATCAACGACGCCGGCACGCCGAACCCGCAGTGGCACTTCACCAAAACCGAGGTGGTTTTCCAGAACCAGTTCTTCGAGCCGCAGGGGACGTTCGTGGCGCAGTTCGATTATCCAAATGGGCCCGCCTTCTTCGAGGTGCATGTCTCGCATCCGGGGGCGCTCTGGGTGATTGACGACTTGAACTGGACCTGGACGCCGGCAGCTCCGACGCCGACTCCGACGATAGCGGGCATGGCGACGCCGCTTCCCACCGCGATACCGCCGCCGAGTCCGTCACCGACCGCGGCGGCGCGCAAAAAGAAACCGTAGCGCGGTCTCGAGCGGAGCGCTGCGAAA
>JBJMWV010000204.1:0-7626 GCA_045809985.1 Chthoniobacterales bacterium
CGTGACCCCGGCAAACGCGATGAGCGCCAGAAGCAATGATTTCATGAAGTTGTCGAGATGTATTGGCATTACTCCGCTCCGTCAAACGGCGGGTCGCGCAGGAGCGCTGCGACTGCCTCCGCCATCGTCTCGTACGTAGCGATTTCGACGTCCGGGTTGTAGTGAATGGTCGAGAGGATATTCAGCCCAATGTCCTTCCGCGGGTCGGGCATGACGCGCAGCACGCGTGCGACTTTTTTCGATGCAAAATCGTCCATGATCGCGGCGATATGATGTGCGGCCGCGGGTTCCATCGATTCGAGAAAGCGGAAATCCGTCAGCGCCTGAAAGCCCGGTGGGAAATCGCGCGTCAGCTCGCGCGCACGGTTCGCCGCTTCTTTCACTTCTGCCGCCGTGACGCCGTCGACCGCGGTGATCACAATCAGCCTCTTCTCTGTATCTGCTTCGACCGAATACATGCGCTCCTCTAGCTCTTAAGCGCTTCGCGGAGCTGATGGAAGTCGACAGGCTTGGTGAGGTAATAATCGAACCCTGCCTCCAACCCCGCGCGGCGTTCCTCGGGGCTGACGCGGCCGGTCACGGCGATCGCCTTGACCGGGCTCTTCTGCTTGGCCGCGCGCACGACATCGAGGCCGTCGCCGTCCGGCAGATTGAGGTCGCTGATAAGCACATCGAACGACATCTCTGCAATCCGCGCGCACGCGTCGCGAACACTCTTCGCCGTGACGGTGCGGCAACCACAGCGATTGAGGAGGAGCGAAAGCACACCGCGCGTGTCGGTGTGGTCTTCGACGAGCAGAACGAGCATAACCGGGGGCTAATCGGAAATCGCATGGGCGCGACGAATGGGACGGGTTTCGCGCCCCGCAACATTGCTCTTCGAGCCAAGACCGCTACGCTCCGGTGCCTGAAGAAACTTGATGCAAACCGTTGAGCCGGTGACGCCGAGCCCGAAGAAGTTCCCCTGGATCATCTACGTTATTCTGCTCGTCCTGATCGTTGCGTTCGCCCTTGCGCCGATCGCGAGTGTGGCCGTCGCGGGATTCCTCGCGAACTCCCACGGATGCAAGCTCGATGAAGGCTCCGCACATCCATGCATGATCGGCGGGAAAGATCGCGGCGAGCTGCTCTACACGCTGGGCGTGCTCGGCTGGCTCATGCTCGTCACACTGCCGGCCGGCGCGCTCGCGTTTGCCGTCTGGCTGGTTGTCGTGCTGCTCCACCACGCACGCTGGCGGAGACAGCAGGTGACCATTCGTTAGGCGCTCGTTAGGTTGGTCCTAGCCTACAAGTGATGCTGGCGCATCTTCTTGTTAGGCGCGTCCGGCATCGGCTTTGCCTTTTTGTGCGGAGGAACCGGCGTTGTTCCATCGATGTTCGTGTTCGGCACGTTGTCCGCGAAGGTCGGCGGATTCTTCGCGCGCACCTGTGTGGCGGCTTCGAATCCGGAGGCGAGCTTGATCAACTTCCCCTCACTAAACGCGGAGCCGAAGAAGCTGATTCCAAGCGGCGCGCCATGCACCAGACCCGCGGGCACCTGCACAATCGGGAAACCAGGACCGGCCGCGAGCCCGGAGGTGCCGAAGATGAAGTGGTCGCCATAGATGAGATCGGTCGTCCACGCGGGGTTATCCGTCGCGGAAACCACCGCATCGAGATTGAACATCGTGATCGCCTTATCGACTCCGTTGATGCCCGCATCGCGATCGATTCCGAGCGCCTGGTTGTAGGTGAGTCCACCGAACGCCGGTTGCGGATCATTCGCGCCCGGCGCGAGCGAGGCGCAGAACTCGAAGATGTCCTGGTTAAAGAATGGCATCTCGATATCGGCGTGCGCATTGTTGAAATCGATCGCCGTCTGCAGCGTGCCGCCTGCAACCGGCACGCCCATGCGCGTGGCGAAGTAGGCCGCGACGTCATTGCGAAACTCGTAGCAGAGCACGAGGAACTCGCCGTCTGCACCCGGGAAGGTGAAGCCGGCTGCGTCGAGGTCGACGATCACTGCCCCCGCGGCGACGAGCTGATCGATCGCCGCTTCAAACGCATCGATCACTGCCGCCGGAGTTGGGACGTTTGGATCGAAACCATTCAAGCCGGCCCGTGTCACGCCGATGCGCGCACCTTTCAGGCCGTTTGGATCGACGAACTTAGTGTAATCAGTGGGAATGTTGGTCGGGCGTGTTTTGCCCGTGCCTTGCCAGCCAAGCGGAACACCTGCGGTTGCTGGGTCGCGGCCATCTGAGGTCGGGCTTTGCACGACGCTCAACGCCGCCGCCGCATCCGCCACCGTGCGCGCGTGCGGCCCGACTGTGTCCTGCGTGTGCGAGATCGGGACCACGCCAGCGCGACTAACGAGTCCAACGGTGGGCTTGATTGCGACCACGCCGTTTGCGTTACCCGGACAAACAATGCTGCCATCAGTCTCACTGCCGAACGACACCGTCGCGAAGTTCGCCGAGGCCGCCGCGGCCGAACCCGAACTGGAGCCGCACGGATTCCGATCGAGCGCGTAAGGATTGTTAGTTTGTCCGCCGCGCCCGGACCAGCCGCTGATCGATTCGAACGAGCGGAAGTTCGCCCACTCCGAGAGGTTGGTTTTGCCAAGAATGACTGCGCCGCCTGCGCGCAGCTTCGCCGCGACGGTTGAGTCCTGCTTCGCGGGTTGTCCAACAAGCGCGAACGATCCGGCGCTCGTCTGCATCTTGTCGCCAGTGTCGATGTTGTCCTTCAGCAACACCGGGATGCCGTGCAGCGGGCCGAGCACCTGGCCTTTTTTGCGCAGCTTGTCCGCATTCTTCGCCATATCGAGCGCGTCAGGGTTCAACTCGATGATTGAGTTCACGCCTTCGCCGCGTTGATCGAGCGCCGCGATGCGATCAAGGTATTCGCGCGTGAGCTGCTCGGACGTGAGCTTGCCCTGCGTCATCTCCGCCTGCAGTTGCGTGACGGTTGCTTCGTTATGCTTTGTTGGGATGGGGCCACCGCCGCGCGTGGGCGTGTTGGGGTCCTGCGCGCGCAGCGTGAGCGTGAGCGCGGTGATTGTTAGAATTAATAGAGTTTTGTTCATGGGTAGTACCTCCTGGCGTGGTCGCCGTTTTAGCGATTTCGTGATGCGCTGACAAGCAGAGTTGTTGCTGCTGCTCGTGCACCTGTTGACCTGACTAGCGACGAACGGCTAGACCGTTCGCGTGCATAACCGAAGTGCGAAGCGCACCTCCTACGGTCCATGGCTGGTCGGCCTCGGCGCCGCGCTTTGGGGCACGGAGAGCGCGTGGCGCATTCCACTCAACAGCCTCTTCGACGCGCAGGTCATTGTCTTCTGGGAACACGTCCTCATCATCCTAATGTTCCTGCCGCTGCTCCTGCCGAACTTGCGCACCCTGCGCACGATCGATGCGCGCACCTGGGGATTCCTGCTCTTTTCGGGCTTCGCCGGTTCCGCGGTCGGGACGGTCTTCTTCACTCTCGCGCTCAAGAACGGCAATCCGACCGTCGTCAACGTGATCCTGAACATCCAGCCAGTGATCTCGACGCTGGGCGCGTTCGTCCTCTTCGCTGATCGCCTAACGAGAAGTTTCTTCCTCTATGCGATCATCGCGATCATCGCTGGCATCTTCCTCTCCGTAGAACATCCGGAGTTAATCGGCGTCTCGTTAGGCGAAGCCGGACTGACGCTCGGCACTGGCTACGCGCTCATCTGCGCGTTGTTCTGGGGACTCTCAACGGTCGCTGGGCGAGGCGTGATGCTCGGCATGCCGCTGCGTCTCGCTTCCGCGATGCGCGTGGTGGTCGGCCTCGCGTGCATGACGGTGATCCTGCTCTGTTACGGCAAACTAAACGCTGGTTCCCTCTGGCCACCGGCGGCACAGGCGCATCCCGGCACCGCGGTGCTCGCGATGATCCTGCTCGCTTCGATCTCGGGCGGCATTCCCTTGCTGATCTACTTCGAAGGACTGCGACTCACGCGCGCATCGACCGCCGGCTATTTCGAGATGATGCAAACTCTCGCTGCAGTCTGCATCACCTGGGGCTTCTTCCACGCTGCTCTCCATCCGCATCAGGTGATAGCTGCGATCGTCCTCATGGCCGCGGTCGCGATGGTGCAACGCGCGCAGGCTGGCGTGGCAGAAGTTGCAGTCTCGCCAGCCGGGCACATTTTGCCTAACGAATGAACTCACGCTCCCTTGCCTTACGCATTGCCGGCACCGCTTTCGGTGTTTTCGCTCTCGCGCACGTCGCGCGACTCGTTACCCACACCGACGTACATGTCGGCGAACATGAAGTTCCACTAGCCGGAAGCATTGTCGGTGCGGCGATTGGCGCCGCCCTCAGCGCCTGGATGTTGGAACTGTCGTGCGAAGAATCGTAGCCTAACGAGCCATCTCGCTAATTTTGAGTGAGCGGTCTTCCGCGATCTCGACGCGGAAGAGCTGATCGAATCCTTCTGCCAAGGTCGGCGTCTGGAGCCGCTTCGCGACCGTGAAGATGGCGACGTTCGGAACCTTATCGCGGCCAGTGCGGTTCGCATTCCGCGCCACCGCGGCGCGCGTCGTCACATCAAAGAAGCAGCCGATAACGAGCGCACCGCGCGCGTGTGCGAGCGCGATCAACTTCGCGCGTTCCGCGACCGTCGGATTCGTGTTGTCGATCACCACCGACTTGTGCGCCGCGAGCGCCTCATCAAGCACGCTTTGCTGCCGCGCGTCGCGCTTCGGCGCATTTGGCCAGAGATCCTTGCTGATGTGCAGATGCGTCGCGGCGTATCGCTCGCGGTAGAGCGTCGACTTCCCGGAACCCGGCAGCCCTACGAGAATGACGCACTCGAGACTCATGCGAGCTGCGCCGAAGCGAGCGCGTTCAGCTCGCGGCGCGCGCCGCTTCGACGGTCGGGAACATCTCGAAATATTGATCGAGACGCGCGGTCGCGAGGATGAGCTCCACCGGTTCCTGCGCTGCCGCGAGCATGAAGCGGCCGCCGTGTTCATCCAGACTCTGGCGGGCGAGAATGAGCGTCGCGATGCCGGAGCTGTCGACATACGGAACGCGCGACAGATCGACGACCAACCGTTTCGGTTTCTCGTCGATCATCGCGAGCAGTGAGGCCCGGATCTCCGGCGAAACGTGAAGATCGATCGCACCGTCAGGCGTGAAAACGTTGGCTTGGTCCTTTTTCGTCATGGTTCTGGTGAGGGGCGATAATGCCGCAACCGCGCGGCCCTGTCGATCACGCTAAGCAATCGCGGCGTCAACTGCCGCGGGGAAGCTCTCGCCTACTTCACCTTCGATTCGCAGCGTGACGCAGTCCGCGCCGTCGTGGTCGGTCGGGCCTTGATTGATGATGACGTATGGCGCGCCGCGTTCCGTCGCGAGCAGGGGAAACGACGCCGCCGGATAAACCGACAATGTTGAACCGAGCGCGACGACCAGATCGGCCGCGAGCGCCGCTTCCTGCGCTCGCGCCAGCTCACGCGCGTCGAGATTCTGGCCAAAGCTGATCGTCGCCGGCTTGAGGAAGCCGCCGCATTCGCAGAGCGGCGGTTTGCGTGTGCGACGGAAGGAATCGAAGTGCGGCTCGGGATCGCTGCGGCGATGGCAGCTCTGGCATTCGATCAGCGCATTCGTGCCATGAAGCTCGATCAGCTTCTCCGCGCTCGTCCCCGCGAGACTGTGCAGCCCGTCGATATTCTGCGTCACGACCGCTCGCAGCTTGCCCGCTTTCTCCAGGCGCACGATCGCGTGATGCACCGCGTTCGGCCGCGCCTCGCGAAACGCTTCGTAGCCTTCGAGCTTGTAATCCCAATGCTCGATCCGCGCTGTTTCCGATCTCATGAAGTCGTGGAAGTAAACCGGCTGCCGTCGTTTCCACACGCCGTTCGGCCCGCGAAAATCCGGGATGCCGCTCCCGGTAGAAATGCCCGCTCCCGTGAAGATGAGCGCGCGTGACGAAGCGCGGATGTAGTCAGCCAGCGTCACGGCTGATGCTGCCATTCCAACGGTAATTCATCCGACGCGGCTGCGACTTCGTGATCACGCGTCCGCTCGAACTCGCTGCGCAACCACCGCTCGATTGCACCGAGCACGTGCGCCTGTTCGTTCGCGCCTAACGAGACGCCCCGCTCGATCCCATGCCATTTCTCCAGACAGCCGCGACAGCAGGTTGCGGTCGCATGTTGCGCGACAAATACCGGATGACCGCGCCACGGCGTCTGCCTGCCATCATTCGGTGGCTCGGCCGGCGCGAGACGTTGTGCGATCAGGTCACGCGCGTGCGTCATGATCGCAGCGAGGCCTTTCGCATGCAGGTAATCAACATCACGTCCGCGGAGTCGTTGCCGCCGGCGGAAGTCAGACTTCGCGAGCGCCTCGAAAATTTCGTCGAGCGGCCTCATCCTCTGCGACTGTACATACGAAACGCGGGACCGCTCGCGCAGTCCCGCGTTCGCAAAATTTCGCCTCGGCGAGCAGCTACTTCGTCGCCTTGATGCTGCTGACGATCTTGCTCACTTCCGCGTCGTGCTCTTTCTCTTTCTCGCTCGAAACCCAGTAGGTCAGGACGAGCATCTTGTCGCTCATCGGGACGAAGCAGATGCTGACTGAAGCCGGGCCGTCTTCGTCTTTGCCCTGGAAGATCATCTCATGCGCATCCATGCCGTTGATCTTGAAGTCCTGCTCCTTCTTCGATTTGTCGTCGAGCGTGACGCCGTGCTCTTTCAGCATGTCAAACGTGCTGTCGAGCTCCGCGTTCATACCCTTGTCGCTGCCCACCGCGACGCACGAGAGATAAACCGCGCCGTCATCACTCGAGGCGCCGACGCCATTGTTCACCTCTTCATCGACGTCCCAGTCATCAGGGATGGAGATGGAGGCGATCGCGAACTCGTCGCTCGGGACCTTCATCGTCTTCGCGTGCGCCGAAATAATCGTGAGGCTCGCGGCGACGAGCACAGTAAGGAGTGATTTCATCATTGGTGTAGTTGGTTCGAAGGCGGCTATGTAGCCGATGGTGTGATCGCGACAAGCGATTTTGTTGGGTAGTGAGCGCGACCACGCGGAAATGGTTACACTGCTCGCGTGCGCATCGCTGTTTTCCTCTTCGCGCTCGTGCTGTCGCTGCCGAACCTGCTTGCCGGCCTCGCGCTCGCTGTCCTTCGGCACACCTTCACCACGCGGAATCCACTCCTCCTCCTGCTGAACTTCTTGCAAGGCGTCGTCTGGGGTGTGCCGGTGACCGCGGCCCTCATAATCATCCTGATCATGGCGGGCTGCTTTGCCGAAATGCGACGCTACGCCGCGGCGGTCGCGATTGGCCTAAACCTCGCCGCGTTGACACTCATTTTCGTCCGCATCGGCCCGCCGACAGAATTCGGACAGCTCTTCGTCTTTGTGCCTGTCGTCCTGGCGCTGATCGGCTTCGCCTCGATCGCCACGCACGAATTCCGCGACCGCAAACCTCCCGATCCGCAGTAGCCGGCGGGAGCCGGCGCGGCTTAGAAAAGCCCGAGCACCTTCAGCACAACGATGATAACTACGACGACGCCAATGATGTAAAAGATGTTCCTGTTCATGTCGTCGTGCTGACTACCAGCGCGTTAACCCGCTGGCGAGAACCTTTCTCGTTGCCAAGCA
>JBJMWV010000205.1:0-5674 GCA_045809985.1 Chthoniobacterales bacterium
CGTGGCTTATTTGAACAGCTTTGACCCGACACAGCAGAATCTTAACTATCTCGGAGATACCGGCATATCGGGTCTTGGCACGACAGTAGGCAACGCTTCGTTCTCCTTCACCGTCCCGGCCCTTTCGAACTTCGTTATCGTGGTGGAGACGGCTACGGGAGGGACTACTTCCTCAACCTTCAGCGGCACCGTTTCCGGTTTCTTCAATCAAACTCCCGGCCCCGGCGTCTGCCCTGCGGCGCCAGCTGCGCCGGTCTTGACCAGCGCTGCCTCACGGGTCAACGGGCTTGATACGCCAATCCCGCTCACTGGCACGATCGGAACCGAGCCTCGCGCCGGAGGTAATTACACGCTGGTCCTCAACTTCAATACTCCAGTCAACGCGGGCACCGCGGCGGTAGTGTCGGGAACAGGTAACGCAGGAGCGCCTAGCTTCAGCGGCAACAGCATGCTAATTCCGCTCACGGGCGTCGCGGATCTCCAGCGCCTCACCGTGCGGGCGACAAACGTCACTAGTACCAGCGGCGGCACGCTCGGATCAGCTGAAGTAACGCTCGGCTTCATCCTCGCTGACAGCAACGGCGACGGTGTGGTCAACGCGGCCGATGTTGCGCAGATAAAATCACAATCGGGAATGACGTTGAGTGCGGCTAATTGTCGCCAAGACGTCAACGCCGACGGCGGAATCAACGCAGCGGACACCACTTTCGCCAAGGCGAGATCCGGCACTGCGCTGCCGTAATTAATGTAGAACTCGCCCGCGCCGGAGCCTTCCGGCGCGGGAAGTTCTGTGAACCGACAATCCCTATTACCGTTATAAAAGTTCGCAAAAAGAATTGCCGCACAATCGGCTCTCCGGCAGACTCAGCGCGCAAGGGTTGGTGCTGAATAGAGCGCGAGCGGCACGTAAGACACAAGCACACCCGACCTAAAATAGAAGTCCTCCCCTGATGAAGAAACTAATCCTCTCACTCGCATGCTCCTTCGCCCTCGGCACAGCAGCATTCGCCCAAAGCCAATCGATTGCTCTGTTTACGAGCGGCAGCACCACCCAGACGTCCGGCACGTTCACCTCCAACGGCACCTTCAGCCTCGACGTTTATGTGACGTTCACGGGCTTCAGTGCGAACGGGCTAAACTTCTGGTTGCAAACGCAAACTGCGCTCGCGCCTGCGATCACAATCACGGACGAACAATACTTCACCTTCACCGATCCGGAAGACGGTCCAACGCCTGGTTCGATGACGCCCTTCAATAACAAGGGTTTCACTCACGCTTCCGGCAATAACACCGGGATGCTGACCGACCGCGACTTGTCGAACAACCCGCAGACTGGGACGCTGACACCCGGCGACCTCGGCGCAACAGGATCCGACCAGGTGGCCGGCACCTACAAAGTCGCTACGATCACCTTCACGCTAAGTGGTGCGCCAAATGGCACGTTCACTTTAGGCACCACGACGCTCAGTCCTAAGACATCGACAGTTAATGACACAGCTTTCGTCGCGCACAATTTACCAGCTGCCATCTACACCGTATCGATCGTCCCGGAGCCATCGACCATCGCATGCCTCGTCTGTGGAGTAGGTCTGCTGGGCGCCACGTTCGTTCGTCGTAATCGCCGCAACTAAGTACGCGGCAGGACGAATCGTCGCGAAGTTCCGCGGAGCTGACTTGTAGGCAAGACGGTTTGCTCGAGCGTGCATTGTACGGAGCCGCGCCGGCTAGCGCCTAACTTTGGCGTCAGAAGGTAGCCTCCCTCGACCAACGGCGAGGGCGACTTTCAGCTCACGCCTCTGCAAGTTCACTACGTCATAGAAGCAGAGCAATCCGCGAGCAACCGCCGGACGTGCCGTTCGACTGCTGCCAGGGCGATGCTCCGAGCTGCGGTTTAGCAGCCGCACGCAGGAGCAACCGGAGTTATGGTGCTCGCATGCGAAGCTTCCCGGCTTATTCTCACCCAATGAGGCTTCTCACGCTGGGCATTCTCATCCTGGTTGGGCTGGGCATTCGTTCCTGCGGGCGGAAACCTACGACTGAATCTGAGCGAGCCCGCAGTCAACACCTAGCAGAGGCATCTGCTTCACCCGCGGACGCGGATGCGGATGAGGAGCGCGAGGAGGAAGCGGAGAAGGCGCCAGATAGCGGGGACATCGGCGAAGATTGCATTGCGTTCCTTCGCGCGACAAAGATCGCGCCTCCGCCTCCCGCCAACAACGGCAACTGTCCGCAATGTCCAGAAACGAGTGCAGCGGAGGAGGTCTTTCAATTCAACGACATGAAGATCGACCGCATCGCACCATCGGCGGCCGACAACGCTGAAGTGGATGTGCGGATCTTTGCGACATTCCGGCCGGGTCACGGTGGAGTGATTGGCGGGGGTCTTACCGGTTGGATTCCGCCGGAACAGCGAAGTCAGTACGAACACGGCGACATACCTGCCGGGCAACAGGTCTACCGGGTGCGGATCACCTACCGGCGCAACGCAGCGGGCTGGCAGCCGCTAGAGTTCAGCCCTATCGCGCCCTAATTCGCGCCACCTGAACGAGAGCAGTCCGCCACAACCGCAGTGCTATTCGGCATCCTAGAGTACTTCTGGAGCATCGCTCCAGTTAACTACAACTGCACGACGCGGTAGAACCGATGCGGGAGGCTTGCCACGCCCGGATCAGGGTCGCTCACCTGAATGACACCACCCGTTCCTGCAATGTTGTCGCCGTTAGTCACCGCCACCCAGTTACTGTCAGTGAACGCGTTCTTGCGCTCGACTCGATAGGACTGACCAGAAGCAGTTGTGAAACTAACGCGTGGGACGCCGCTCGTGATCGTGAAATTGGTGATCGTTAAGCCGGCGACAGGAATGCTGGTCGCCGTCATGTTGTCGATGCCGAGTGTGCCTTGCACAGGATCGCCGTTGAACGCCGGTCCTCCGATCGCGGACAAGATGCGGATCTCGGTTACGTGACTCAGCGCCTGGGCAAGTGTCTCGCCGCCGCCGACGTTCGTCATCGTCGAGTTAGTTAGATCGAAGTTTCTTGCGCGCCACACACCATCAGCCGGTAGAACCGTCGGCAAACTGGACGCATAGAGCGTCCCGCCCCCGCTTTGGAAGGCGACGCGCATGTACAATTCCGTCGCTCCGAAGTTCGCCATCTGGAGAGTGATGCGATTAACACCTGCCTGGTGATAATCGCCAGTCCATTGAGCGAGGTTAAACATGACCATCTTCGCGCCGGCACCGAAGCCGCCGGTGGAGATATTCTGGAGGTAATGATCTCCATTCCCCGCAGGACCTCCGGTCGGAACGTTGGTAGGCGGATTGGGAGAACTAGCGCCTTCCTGCCAGTTCATTGTTGTGCCGTCTTCAAACGTGTCGACCTGTCCGAAGACAATCGCAGCATCGCTTCTCGGCGAAGCAGCAATGAGGCTAATAAGCGCGCATGCACCGAGGACATAGCGGAGCACGACAACGTCTTTCACGGATACAAACCGAATTATCAAATGTGCTATCCGCGCACAAGCTCAGCCGTGCGTCGTTGCTTAAGGACTAATAAGCCGAGCAGGCTAACGCTGCTGAAAAGGAGCGCGACCGTCTCTCCGGACTCGGGCACACTGGCTACGGGGCCGTTAACAAGGCTGACATTGTCCACACCGGCATTGAACGCGTTTACGTTATCCACTTCGGCAAACCGGAGCCGCAACGTCTGCCCCGCCCGCGACGCAAACAGCGCAGTTAAATCAGCCGAGATTGTGGTGTAACCGGAGATCAGCGGATTGCCGACTGCCGTTTGATACACCGCAAGCAGCACATCGCCCACGGCTACGCTGAATGGGTCAGCACTCGTGGTGATGACGTCGACGCGGAACTGCTGGTTGAGTGCGGGCGTCGAGAAGTCGAGCGAGTTCGGCGTGGAGAAGGCGGTCGTGTGGTTGTTGATGTAAAGACTGAAACTCAGCATGGCGGCACCGGGTGCCGCCGGCACGACGATGTCCTGGTAGAGAACGTGCGAGCCCGGGCCCATTGCGTCGGTCATCGCCGCTCTAGTGCCTCCAGGAGGTGCAGGCACAGTGAAGCCATTCACCGGCGATGTTGTGCCGCTCTGCAGGAGCCAGGTGCTCTCACTGCCGACCTGATCGGACCGCGTCCAACCGGCAAAGCCGCTCTCAAATCCACCGTTGGTGATGAGTTGCTGCGCTTGCGCAGTGCCGCTCGCGATGCAGGCAAGCACGGCCGCGATCGCAAGTGTTTGAATTACCTTCTTCATATCAGTTCTCCCTTTCCAGCCGCACCGGCGCACTGGCCGCCCTGCGACTGATTTTGTAGATCACGTTGTCCGTGTTCGAGACGACGTAGAGGTTCCCGTCAGGTCCTTGCTCGATGTCCGGCGTGATGCCGAAACCGCGGCCGATCTGCAGGGTTTCGCTTTCTGTTCCTTCAAACTTCGTCGGACTGAAGAGATTGTCTGCGACGCGATCGGCGAGACGCGGATCGGCGCTGACATCGACATGCATCCGATCGGGCGTGAACTTAAAGCGGTAGAGACTGCCGCCGTTATTGCCTACCTGTTGAAAGCTGCGCGCTGACCCCATCCAGAAAGTGCCGTTGTATTCAGCGCCGAGCGCATTGCCGTTAACAAAGGTAGCGCCCGCCGGACCGATCTCGTATTTCCAGCTGAAATCCGGATCCACGTAGACAGCTCCGGGCAACATGAACATGCGCGAGATCGCGAGGGCCGAGGTGTAACCGAGGCGCGTGGGCGGATAGCGGACCTGTTGCAGCGCGCTTCCGAACTGCGTCGTCTCGATAAATTTGAAGTCCGGATAACGCGCAAGCGGTCCAGCGATCTGGATCCACCCGCCATTCATCCCGGGCACGATCCGATTCAATTCACTGAAGGCGTCGTCGGCGTTCTCGGTTTCCCACAACGAGCCTGAGACCGGATCGAACGCCATGCCGAATCCGTTCCGATGTCCGTAGGAATAGATCTTTTGAATGTTCGCGCCGACTTCCCCGCCCATCGCCGCTCCGACGGCAAAGAATGGATTGTCCGCCGGCGCAGTGCCGTCAGTGTTCAGTCGCACGATCACGCCGGTGAAATGCGCGTTGTCCGGCGCCGGTCCGCCGAACGTGTCGTCCAGCATCGGCGGCGTGAGAAATGGGCCGTTCGGCAGGTTTTGGAGCCAACCGCGCCGGCCGTTGTCGCCCATGAAAATGTAGAGCTTTCCGTCCGGACCGAAGCGCATCACGCCGCCGTTATGGTTCGCGTTTTCCGCCGGGTTGTTTGTTCCCGGATGATTGGTTACCGCGACGTTGTCCGTCTGCCGCGCACGCAACTGAATCAAGTTATTGGCGATCGTCAGCGTTGATCCGTTCCATATGAAGCGGTCGACGCGGTTCGCGGTCAGCGCGACGTCCGTCACCACACCCGAATCGGCTCCGGTGCTACTCTCCGTCCAGCGGATGAAGACATCCGGCACTGAAGGGAAATTCGGATGAAGCACCATGCTCAACAGACCGCGCTCGGAATTTGAGTTCACCGCCAGGTCAAGCACGGGACTTGGCTGCACAACACCGTTCAGCACGCGCTTCACCTGCCCGGACGCTTTCTCGAGCACCAGCATGTCGATCACGCCATCGGTCCGCGGCAGGAACACCACGCCGATGGGCTGGTTC
>JBJMWV010000206.1:0-14871 GCA_045809985.1 Chthoniobacterales bacterium
ACAGTTTTATCCTTCAGCTTCTGAGTCGGCTGATAGCTCACCGAATTTGTCGCGGCATCGAATGCCGGCTGAACCGCGCCGACGCCACTCAAACGCATCTGCACACTGCCGGCATCGATCTGCCCCATGCTGGTGAGATTCGCTTTGATCAACGGCATCGCCGTCTGCACGGTCTCGCCTTCGTACGGCGCGGCCTGCAAATCGGTCGTCGAGTATTCCGCCACGGCCGGTGCGTTCGTGCCGCTGCCGAAGTTGATCGCGTCCTCAAACACCCTCGGTTTGTTGCCTTCCATGAGGTAGCGGCCTAACGAGTCGTTGGGCGAACTGTAGGTGAGATGCTGGCCGTAAACGGTGAAGACACCTTCGTAGCCCGCCTTGCTGATGTAGTTGCGGACTTGGTCGTTAATGTAACCGAACGGCACGGCGAAGCAGTTGACCTTGATCGCGAGTTTCGACTCGAGCAGTTCCTTGCACCCGATAACTTCGCGCTGCAGAAACTCCTGATACTCCTCCGGGCTTAGCTTCTTCTTCAACGTCCTGTCGAACGGCTTCCGCAGATCCTGGTGCGTCGCCGAGTGCGCTTCGATGTCGGCACCCGCATCACGCATTTCCGAGAGCATCTCCCAGCTCATGGCCGCGCCGCCGCCATACTTCATTCCTTTCACGCCTTCGGTATAAATGAAGAGCGTCACCGGAAAGCCGTATTTCTTCATGATCGGCCAGCCGACTTCGTACTGGGTTTTCCAGCCGTCGTCGAAAGTGATAATCGCAGCCTTCGGCGGAATGTTTTTTTCGCCGCGTTTCCAGGCGAGGAAATCCTGCATCCCGATCACCGGAATGTTCCGGTCCTTCAGCATCTTCATCTGCCCTTCGAACATCTCCGGCGTCATCTCTGTATCAGGTCGATGCACCGTTTTCTCGAAACGGTGGTAACCGAAGATCACAACCTGGGCATTCTGATCGATCGCGGGTTTCGCCGGCGCCGGCACTGGTGTCGGCGTCGCGGCGACCGCGACCGTCGCAGCTGGCGAAGGCGAGCCTTTCAGCTTCTGCTCTTCTTTCGCGATAAGGGACTTCGCTTTGTTGCAGCCACCGAAGGCAATGGGGAGAAGCAGGGCGAAAACAGCAAAACGTCTCAACATAAAATCAGGTAAGGGCTTTAATTCTGAGTCTCGAAAACACAAGTGGTTTCTCCCGCTAGAACGCGACTGGCACGCGCATTGCGCGCAGAGTTTCACCTATGGAAATCTCAGTAGGGAAAACATTGGAAGGCGTCCGCGATTCAGCACAGACTCGCCGAATGTTCAGCACCTTCGGACGTCTTAGCCTGATCGCGGCGTGTCTCGCGCTCGCGAGCTGCGCCTCGAACGAAGTAGCCGGGCGGAAGAACACGAGCCGCAGCTTCACCACCGTAGTGGTCGACGCCGGTCATGGCGGCAAAGATAGCGGCGCGGTGCGGCGTTACGGACCGCCGGAAAAGCAGGTTACGCTCGACGTCGCGCAGCGGCTCAATCGCAAGCTTCGAGAGTCGCAGCTGCGGACCGTCATGACGCGCAACTCGGATGTCTTCATTCCGCTCGATGAGCGGGTCGCGATCGGAAATCGCACGGCGAACTCCATCTTTGTCAGCATCCATTTCAACGACTCGCGCCGCCGCGGTGTGCATGGGTTCGAGACCTACTACAACTCACCCTACGCGCGCAGTCTCGCGAATCGGATTCAACAGAAGCTGGTCACGTTGCGCGGTTCGAGCAATCGCGGCGTGCGGACTGCCAACTTCCGCGTGGTCCGCAAAGCCGTCTACCCGTCCGTGCTGGTAGAGTGCGGCTTCTTGAGCAATCGCGGCGAAGGCGCAGAGGCGGCGAGTGGGGCATGGCGCGAAACTCTCGCGGACAAGATTTCGGAAGCGATCGTCGAGGAACGCTACGGCGCCGGGGTTTACAACGCGTCAGCCCGCGCCGCCGCCAACGCACCGGCGAACGGTTCCCCGGGGACTTTCTGATCGGCGGTCGCCGAAGTTGAGACAACATATCGACGCATCATGATGCGTTAATTTGTCTCTTGCTCGTTTTCTGCTCCGGGTTCTAGTCTCCTTCCTATGACGGAAGCTCTGCACCCATTCGAAGCGCTCATGCGGGAACGCATCGCGATTCTCGACGGCGCGATGGGCACGATGGTGCAGCGCTACAAGCTGAGCGAAGAACAGTTTCGCGGTGAGCGTTTCCGCGATTGGAAAGGCAAAGACCTCAAAGGCAGCAACGAGGTCCTGCTCCTGACGCGTCCAGACGTGATCAGCGAGATTCACGCGCAGTATCTCGAGGCCGGCGCAGACCTGATCGAGACGAACACCTTTAACGGCACGACGCTCGGCCTGCACGACTTCCTTTTTCGCGGCGAGCCGGAGAGCGGGCGAAAAGACCAGGAGTTCTTCCAGCGCGTGGTCGACGACAAAGACTTCCGCGCGCTCGCGCATGAGATGAATTTTGTCGCCGCGCGGCTCGCCCGCGAAGCTGCGGACAGATCGTCGAATGACACCGGACGGCAGCGTTTCGTTGGCGGCTCCCTCGGTCCCTTGCCAGTGACCGGTTCTATGTCGCCGGATGTCAACGATCCGGGGTTCCGCGCGGTTTCGTTCGAGCAGATCCGCCAATCCTACAGCGACCAGGTGCGCGGGCTACTCGAAGGCGGCGTCGACTTGCTGCTCGTCGAGACGGTCTTCGATACTCTGAACGCGAAGGCTGCGTTGTTCGCGATCGCCGAAGGATTCGAGCGATTTGGCCGGACGATTCCGCTGATCGTTTCCGGAACGGTGACGGATCTTTCCGGAAGGATGCTGAGCGGGCAAACGGTGGAGGCGTTTCTCACTTCGATCTCGCATGCAAATCCGCTGATCGTGGGGTTGAACTGCGCGCTTGGGCCGAAAGAAATGCGGCCGTACATCGAGGAACTCGCGCATAACGCGCCGCGTTACACGAGCGCGTATCCGAACGCGGGTTTGCCTGATCCCCTCTCGCCGACTGGTTTTCCCGAGACACCCGAGAGCCTCGCCCCTCAACTGCAGGAATGGGCGCGGAACGGCTGGCTGAATGTCCTCGGCGGCTGTTGCGGAACGACACCAGCGCACATCCGTCACATCGCGGAGCTCGTGCGCGATTGTCCTCCGCGCGCTCTGCCTAACGAGACGAAATCCGACGCCCTCCAGCTCTCCGGTCTCGAGCCAATCAACATCACGAGCGACAGCGGCTTCATCGTTGTCGGCGAGCGCACGAACATCACGGGCTCGCCAAAATTCTCGAAATTGATCCTCGGCGGTGATTTCGATGGCGCACTAACGGTTGCGCGTCAGCAGGTGAAAGGCGGCGCCAACATTCTCGACGTCAACATGGACGAGGGAATGATCGATTCGGAAGCAGCCATGACACGCTTCCTCAATTTGATCGGGAGTGAGCCGGAGATCTCGCGCATCCCGATCATGATCGACAGCTCCAAGTGGAGCGTGCTCGAAGCCGGTTTGCGCTGCGTGCAGGGGAAAGGCGTGGTCAATTCAATCAGCCTGAAGAATGGCGAAGAGGAGTTTCTCCGCCAGGCACGACTCGTTAGGCGCTATGGCGCCGCGATGATCGTGATGGCGTTCGACGAGCAGGGCCAGGCGGACAATCTCCAGCGGCGAATCGAGGTCTGCGGGCGCGCGTACAAGCTGCTGACCGAACAAGCTGGCGTCGCACCAACCGACATCGTCTTTGATCCAAACGTCCTCACCGTTGCGACGGGCCTCGACGAACATCGCAACTACGGCGTCGATTTCATCGAAGCCGTGCGCTGGATCAAAGCGAACCTACCTGGTGCGCGAACCAGCGGCGGCATCAGCAACGTTTCGTTCTCATTCCGCGGCAACAACACGGTGCGCGAGGCGATGCACGCCTCCTTCTTGTATCACTCGATCCGCGCGGGGCTCGACATGGGCATCGTCAACGCCGGCCAACTCGCGGTCTATCAGGAGATCGAGCCGGAGTTGCTTATTCGGGTCGAAGATGTGCTGCTGAATCGTCGCGATGACGCAACCGAGCGTCTGGTCGACTTCGCCGAAACCGTGAAGGCAAAAGGCAAGGTCGCGGTCGAGGCGGAAGCGTGGCGCAACGGCACAGTTGAGGAGCGCCTTTCGCACGCGCTCGTCAAAGGCATTGTCGACCACATCGACGCCGACACCGAAGAAGCGCGGCGTAAGAGTTCGCGCCCGCTCGACGTCATCGAGGGTCCGCTCATGGCCGGCATGAGCATCGTGGGTGATCTCTTCGGCGCAGGGAAAATGTTCCTGCCGCAAGTGGTGAAGAGCGCGCGTGTCATGAAAAAGGCCGTCGCGTATCTGATGCCGTTCATGGAGGCGGAGAAGTCGGGCGGGAGCAAACCGCAAGGCCGCATCGTGATGGCGACCGTGAAAGGCGACGTGCACGACATCGGCAAGAACATCGTCGGCGTCGTCCTGCAGTGTAACAACTACGAGATCATCGATCTCGGCGTCATGGTGCCGGCACCGAAGATTCTCGAGACAGCGCGCGAACGCGGCGCCGACGCGATCGGGTTGAGCGGACTGATCACGCCGTCACTCGACGAGATGGTGCACGTCGCGCAGGAAATGCAGCGGGAAGGATTCACGCTGCCGCTCTTGATCGGCGGCGCGACGACCAGCCGCGCGCACACCGCGGTCAAGATCGCGCCGCACTACAACTCGAGCATCGTTCATGTGCTCGATGCGTCACGTGCGGTCGGCGTCGTCAACAGCTTGATGCAGCAGGACGCGGAGTTTGATGCCCGTACGCGTGCCGACTACGCGGCGTTGCGTGAAGCGCATGCTGCGAAATCAAACGACCGCAAAGTGCTGACGATTGAAGCGGCGCGCGCGAACAAGTTCGCGCCTGACTGGGCGAACTATGAACCGCCGATTCCCGAGTTCACCGGAATCCGAACCGTGGAACCGGATCTCGAGACGCTCATTCCGTACATCGACTGGTCGCCGTTCTTCCACACGTGGGAATTGCGCGGGCGTTATCCTGCGATTCTCGAGGATTCGGTGGTCGGCGAACAGGCGCGCGAGCTCTTCGGCGATGCGCAACAGCTGCTTGAGCGAATCGTGCGCGAGAAGCTGCTCACAGCGCGCGGCGTGTATGGACTCTGGCCCGCTTACTCGTTAGGCGACGACGTCGAAGTATTCGCCGATGCTCAGCGGAACGAACGCATCGCGACGTTCCATTTCCTGCGCCAGCAGATGCAAAAACCGACCGGACAGGTGAACCGTTGCCTGGCTGATTTAGTCACACCACGCGAGAGCGCCCGGCCGGATCACATCGGCGCGTTTGCAGTCACGGCGGGCCTCGGCGCTGATGAACTCGCAAAAAGCTTTGCCGCCACGCATGACGATTACAACGCCATCCTGACCAAGGCTCTTGCGGACCGCCTGGCCGAGGCGTTCGCAGAGTACTTACACCAGCAGGCGCGAATCGCGTGGGGCTTCGGTGCGGATGAGAAGTTGTCGCACGAAGAGATGATCCGCGAACGCTACCGTGGGATCCGCCCTGCCGCAGGTTATCCAGCTTCGCCCGACCACACCGAGAAGCGCGCGGTGTTCGATCTCTTAAACGCGGAAAAGAACGCCGGCGTTTCGCTGACCGAATCGTTTGCCATGCATCCCGGCGCGAGCGTGAGCGGGCTCTATTTCTCGCATCCGGAATCGCGCTACTTCGCTGTCGGCAAAATTGAGCGCGATCAGGTCTGCGATTACGCCGCGCGCAAAGTCGTTCCCGTTGGTGAGATCGAGAAGTGGCTCGCGCCTAATCTCGCGTATTAGTAGCGCGCGGGCTCACTAGCCGGGCCTGACGCTGGTGCTATTGCACGCCCGGAGCGGTTCGCCCCTCCCGCGAGTAGGACTGATCGGTGCATCCTTCTATGTAAACGAATCCGACAACGGATTCTCACATCTGCACGAGAAAACCGAAACTGAGGCATACCCGCTGCTTATGAAAACCATAACTGGAGTAATTTCCGTATGGTTTTCCGCCGCGCCGCTCTCATCTGTATTCTCGCCGTTTTCATTCTTGCAGCGGGCAGCATCGCTGAGGCTATGCAAAGCGTCAGTCTGGCTTGGAACCCAAGTCCTGATGCGGATGTGATCGGATATCGTGTTGAACTCGGGACTGCATCCGGCATCTACACTCAGTCGGTTGATGTTCAGAACGTCACGACCGCAACTGTTTCCAGCCTGACAGACGGGACGACGTACTATTTTGCAGTCACAGCGTACAACAGCAGCTACGGCGAGAGCGTTGCATCAAACGAGGTGGTTTACCTCACACCCGGCTTACCTCCGTCGCCGACGCCTACGCCGACACCAACCGCAACTCCGCCGCCGACTGCAACGCCTACACCAGCGCCAGGAGGCAATCCCTCGATCGCGGTGAGCACGACCCAAGTGACCACTGGCGGCAGCGTGCAGGTGACAGTCACCAATGGCTCTGGCAGCCGCTTCGATTACATTGCGTTGAACGATCGCGCCGGTTCGTCGATCGACTACTTGTATCTGAACGGGGGCAAGGCACCTCCGGCGAGTGGCGTACCATCAGCCACTGTTACCTTCACGCTACAAGATCCCGGTCAGTACACCTTCGTCTTTGCGAGCAATAATCTCATCGTCGCGACCAGCGGACTGGTGAACGTCGGCGGCGCACCTGCGCCTACGCCGACACCGGTGCCAGGCGCGACGCCGACGCCGACTGCAACTCCGCTGCCGACCGCAACACCAGTCCCGACGCCGGTGCCACCACCAATCCCAAGCACGTTCGTGAACGTCTCGACCCGTGCCAGCGTTCAGACCGGCGATAATGTGTTAATCGGCGGCTTGATCATCTCCGGCACCGAGCGGAAACGCGTGCTCTTGCGAACGATGGGCCCCACCCTCTCGACCGTGGGCGTCGCAGGCGCGATGCGCGATCCGCAGATGAGCCTGCACGACAGCACCGGCGCAAGAATCGCGTTCAACGACAACTGGCGCTCAGCGCAGGCGGAGGTCGAAGCGACTGGGCTCGCACCGAGCGATGACGCTGAAGCAGCGATCGTCACGACG
This sequence comes from Chthoniobacterales bacterium, assembly GCA_045809985.1. Taxonomy (GTDB): domain Bacteria; phylum Verrucomicrobiota; class Verrucomicrobiia; order Chthoniobacterales; family UBA10450; genus JACCTI01. Next base: position 7,115 of record JBJMWV010000206.1, read on the forward strand.
CTCGCACCAGGCGCTTACACGGCGATTCTCTCAGGTGTCGGCGGGACAAGTGGCGTTGCCCTATTCGAGCTCTATGATCTGGATCACGGCAACTCGCGCATCGCCAATATTTCAACCCGCAGCAAAGTCGGGACCGGCGACTCCGTTATGATCGGTGGCTTCATCGTCGGTGGAGAACAGCCGGCTCAAGTTGTGGTCAGGGCTCTCGGCCCGTCGCTCACCTCAGCCGGTGTCGCCGGGGCCTTAGCGGACCCCGTCCTCGAGCTCTACAACAGCAGTGGCTCGCGGATTTTCGCGAATGACAACTGGAGCGCCGAACAGGCTGAGCAAATTGCGGCGACCTCACTCGCGCCTAGTGACCCACGCGAATCGGCGATTGTCGCAACACTAGCGCCGGGTGCGTATACCGCGATCGTGCGCGGTGCGCAGAACCTCACGGGTGTCGCGCTGGTCGAAGTCTACTACGTCGGCCAGTAACGCCCGCCGGTTAACTACGGCCTCGCGTCTGAGCGAAGGTTCGCCTGATCAAGTGACGGATCTTTGATCTGCGCACCGAAAAGGAGAAGCGCGCCCGCTTGATCAGCCGAGACGGGACCAGGATCCTTCAGGTCAGCTGGATTCGGCCAATGCACATTCCACGCGAGGTGGCACTTCTCGAGCAGCCAGATTACGTAGCGAGTCGCATCGAATTCCCACCAACGCAACCCGTGCGCCGCGCAGCGCGGCTTCGCGTGGTGGTTGTTGTGATAGCCTTCACCAAGGCCGGCCAGACCGACCCAGAAGTTGTTCTTGCTGTGATCAGAAGTTTCGAAGCTGCGGTAGCCGAACGCCGGCATATGGCAGATGGAATTCACCGCCCAGGTAACGTTGTAGAGGAAGAACATCGGCACGTAGAGGCACCAGAGCAGTCCCGCGAAGCCGAAGGCAAAGTAAAAGGCCGCTGCGAGCGAGACATGCGGCAGGACGTAGAGATATGGCCGCTCCCAGAGCCGACAGTACCAAATCTTGCGCACGTCAGCCGCGTAGCGCATCGAGCGCTCGCGAAATCCCGGCGGCTTCCGCACCAGCCACATCATATGAGCGTAGGGGAAGCCGTGGATTGGACTGTGAATGTCCTCGTCCGTATCGGACTTCAAATGATGAAATCGGTGATCCCCCACCCAGGTAACCGGGTCGCCGGCGAGCATCGCGGCTGAGCCTGTCGCAAAAAAGAACTTCAGCCATGCGGGCATTTCGAAGCCGCGGTGGGTGAGATATCGGTGCAAGTAGAGCGTCGTGCTGAGGCCGCCCCACAGGTAGATCGCGAGCATCGGAGGGAGATACCTCCACTGGAAGTCCGTTACGATTGCTGCGACGCCGAGGACTTGGAGCCCGACGAGAATGAAGAAGAGTATGAAATTGAGTTTGTCGTGCTTAAACATCGGAGCGCAGAACTGAGTGGCGAGACGAACCGCGGGGGAGAGCGGAGGGTCGGAAGGTCGTGCGCGAAGCGACAGGCTGCAAGCTGTCATTTCGAATGGCGTTAATTCCTTTCCGCGCCGATGCGAAATATCTCAGAACGCTTGAATTCCGCATGCGCGGACGACCGCATCATGTTACAGACTGCGTGCCGCTGCCGGGGTGTAGCTTAGCTTGGTAGAGCGCCTGGTTTGGGACCAGGAGGTCGCAGGTTCGAATCCTGTCACCCCGACCACCGTCCGCGTGCGGGTATGAGATTCTCTTTTGCCTTTTGCGTTTTCGCAGTCTCACTAATCTGTCGCATTGCTGCGCAAGAGCCGCCGCTCCCGCGGCCTGACGTGCCGTCGACCGCGGACCCTGCAGCGACTCCGCTGCCGGAACCGCCGCCGCCGCAGCTAATTCCAGACGAAATCCTGCCAGCTGCCACTCCGGCCGCTAGTGCGCCAAACCTCCAACAGCTCGATGAAGCATTCAAAGACAACCCGATCACCACAGCAGCCGCGGATTACCGGCTGCGGATCGAATGGCGGAAGCTACGGAATCTCGTCGTCAACGACGCTGAAGTGAAAGCCGCACTCGCTACGGCCGAGGCCGCAAAGACTGATCTCCAGAAGCGGAAACTGCTGCGCCGATATTACGAGCTCATCTATGCGAAGATGCTCGCGCGAGCAGCCACACCGGAGATGAAGGCGTACCTTGCCGCGCGAAAGACGGAACATCTTAACATGCTGCCGCAACCTCGCGTTCGCCCCGAGCCGACGCCGATCGCGAAGGCGGATCCTTCCGCAGCGCCAAATGCATCGGCGACAGCACAGCCGTCGGCGACGCCAGTGTTAAAGCGACAAAAAGGATTGTTCCCTACTAGCGTGCCGGGGTCGCAGTGAAGCGGTCGAGGCAGACTTGCCGACCTGAAATGCTGATCGTAAACTCCCGGCCGTCAGCTGGCGCATTCGTCTAGTGGTTAGGACACGGCCCTCTCAAGGCCGGTGCACGGGTTCGATCCCCGTATGCGCTGCCACTTCCCCATCAGCGCCGACACGATGATCTCTTCCTCAGCTCAGAACGAGTAGCTTATTCCGCCAGAAAACCGCGCGCGAGAGTATGGCCGGAACGACTCACCTGACGAAACATCACTGTAATGAGCGTCGAAGTTCGCGGACATTCGAGGAGTGATTGAGTAACTCAGGTTCGCACCAAAATCGAAAGTGTCTTCAGTGAAAGTCGGTTGCGCGAAAAAGATAATGAAGCGCGTCGGATCGAAGAAGAGTAACCTCTGTCCCTTGTAGTCGGAGTGGCTGTAGTACGCTGAAAGGCTGCTGCTGATACGCGGCGTGATCGCGTAACTCAACTGTAGGCCAGTGCTGTAGCCCTGCCGGCTGCTCGCATCTGAAATGTTCGCGACCTGCGTCGAGTATTGCGCCGTCCACGTCAGCGAAGTTTTCTCGCCGACGACAAAGCTCAAACTGCCTGAGCCATAGGGCGACCAGCTATCTCCCGCTTCCTGATCACTTGAGAAGAGCTGTGCGCCCGCATGCAAAGAACCCTGCAGGCGCGGCCCGAGAGTTTGTTCCACGCCGAGTGAAAAGCTGTGCGACCGTGAATCGCGGCCGGATTGAAGCATGCCATCCACGGCCGTGATCGTGTTGTTCTGATCGTACGTGCTTAGCGAGAATCCGTAGTTGGCGACGAGAGTCGTCATCGGCAGGAAGAGAAACCGAAATTGCTGCGAGATTCCGTGATCGTAGCGATCAAGCAGCGCGCTTTGCGCCGCGTCCTGGTACTTCAAGACGCCAATTGAATAAGACGTAACGGTCGAGAAGCGCTCCAGCCACTGGTAGGAGGCAGAAATCGAATCCGAGGTATAAAAATAATTCCCGGTGCGGCGATTTTCGCCCGCACCGCTGGAAAAGTCCGGCTCGATACCAAAGTGCGCATAGATACCACTGTTCAAAGTGAGCCGTTCACTGACCTGGTGCGAAATGCTCATGTTGAGCGACGTGTCAGGCTGGTAGTCGTTAAAACCTGCGCCCGCCCCGTTATCATAATATGTGATGGCGGTGCCCCAGTTGAGACTCACCCGGGTGCGCTCGGTCCCGAAGGAATAAGTCAGTCCAAGCGACGCCGAAGTGTAAAATGATCCATGCTCGTCGGCCGACGTGGTCCCAACGTTTGTGTCGTAGCCCGCACTTAGCGAGAGCGAAACGCCGACAGGTAATCGTTCGAGCGGCATCAACACTGGACCGCCGCCGCCGTTGCTACTGCCGCTACTGCTACTAGTAAACACCTGCACAGCCGGGCCGTCGTTCTGCGCCTGCACCTGCGCAGCCATCATGAGAGCCGCGGCAATCGCGAGCAGCTTTAGAATACTCGCGGGCGACATCGGAGCATCTAGTAGACGCATGAGCGTCTTACAATCTCAAGAAGATTTGGAGGCATTGGCGAGTAGTAGATCGGGTAGAACAGCCGTGTGAACGGAGTTGAACCGACCGATGCTTCACTTCGGTACGAGCAAAGCAGATGCCAGCGAGAGTAGCTCGCACGGGCAGACTTCTCGTCGGCGTTGGTGGGGTCGCTAGAGCGGCCGTGGCTTGGTCGCGGACAGAACTCGCGGCGCAGAAAGCTCGGTCTCGACGGTGCGGCCGAGAAATTCCAACAGGACGCGAACCCGCTCGCGAGCAGGAAGAACCTGCGTCACCAGTGCATTGAAGCCGTGCAGCGGTCCCTCCACGATATGAACCTCTTGGCCGACTGAGACTTCGTGGTCGATCGTAACGATCTCGTCGTCTCCAGCCTTTTCATTCAGCGACGCGATCGCTTCTGCCGGCAGCGTCGCTATCTGTTCGCCAAAGCGAACGATGTAATGAATGCCGGTCGAGTACTCGACCGCGCGATGTAGCTGCGCATAGACAAAATTTGCGAATAGATATCCGGGAAACATCGCCTCGACGAACCAGACGGCGCCGCGTCGCGTCGCCTTACGGAAGCGCAAACGGGGCGCGACGCATTGGATGTTTAGCTGCCGCCGCAGTGCCGCGGCAGCAATATGCTCTCGCTTCGGGTTCGCCTTGAGGCAGAACCAAAGCGGCTCTTCGGCGGTGGAAAGTTGTGCAGAGGTGTAGTTAATAACAGCGGAACCCTGCCGAGGATACGCGCCGCGAGTACGCCCGCAACCGCCGCTCCGCAGTAGCCGCGGCGACTACTGTCTGCTGATGAGGCGCACAATCTCTCATCATCGGATTCTCGCAGCGGCGGATTCTTGAGATGCGCGGGTTCGTGGGTCCCGGAATAACTCACCACCACCGTTACCGCGCGGCGGGACTCTTCGTCTTTACAACAGAACATCGGCCGCTCGCCCGAGTCGCGTCTGTACGCGAAACCGGGCGGGATAAACCCGCCCGGCCCCACAAGTAGCTCAGATCTAATTACGCCGCGGCCAATTTCCGGCGCAGGAATTCCACACCAACGAGTGCGATCCCGAGGAGCGCGACAGCGTTTCCGCCATCCGGCACCGACGGAGCAAAGCCGTTGAGAGTAGTCGCAAAACCATCCTGAACGGTCATTGTGCCGCTAGTGAAGCTCGGCGCATTTGTGTTGATGATCAGGAGGGCGCTCTGCTGCCCCGGAAGGATATTAGGAATGTTGAAGTTGAACGCTACTACCGCGCCGTTGGCGGAGCGGTCCGCGTTCGTGGGAACGACTTGACCAGCGGCCGAAACGAAAGACATAACGTCAGTCAGGAAGCCGGTAAACACGGCGTTTGTAACGCGCTCGATAACCGCAGCCATCACGTTCGGCGGTGCGCCACTCAAGGATACCTGGAGGACGAAAGTCGTCCCCGTGGCACCGAAGGGGTTTCCAGCATAGTTTTTGACAACCCATTCCTGGCCGGTGCCGATGAGGCTGTCCGTTCCCATCGTCATGTTGAAGTTCTGGACACCGGTATTCGCGACGATCGTGCCCGTAGTGAGCGGATTAGTGGGAGCTACGCTAACAGCTACGGATGTCTGTCCGGGAGTGATTGGCGTGGCGTTTGCCAGCCCGAGGGTAACGGCAAAGATGACAAGTGTCATCAGGGCGCCGAGGGAACGTTTGTTAAGAGCTTTTAGTTTCATGTTCGTGGGTTGTGGATTGTATTTGCGAAGCCTCATTCGGGTGAACGAGCATTGATTACCGCCGATATAAGCAGCCCCGATGCCAACCGAAAATGCTGAAGCGATAAGCGCCGTGTACTGAGCAAGTTGCGCCTGTAAAACATTTTCACTTTTGCGCTGAGAGCAAGTCGACAGCGAGATTAATGTAAAGACCGCCGACAGAAACGCTGGTGGAAGCCGCTGCCGGCTGGGACGCTGCGGAGGCAGAGAGATGCATTTGTGGGCGTCACGTCGGACAACTCGCGTCAGCGCTTCTGCAGATCGGCTAGCGTCTGCTTTGCTGTGACGGCGACCGATTCCGGCAGGCCCGCGGCCAAAGCCTGGTTGATGGCGTCGGTCGCCTGCTGCGGTTGTTTGGTCTCAGCGTAGGAAAGCCCCAGATGATACATTGCGCGAGCGCTGAGCGATCTCTTGCGCCTCGCATCCTGAAAGAGCTGAATCGCGCGTGGGTATTCCTTCCGCTGAAAGCTAATCTCGGCCAGCATCTCCGTGGCGTGCGAATCATCTGGCAGAGTCTTCCTCGCCTTCGCCACCAAGTCTGCGGCTGCCGTGATCTTCGCCGGGTCGTCGACGTAAATGTCGGCAAGGGCGATTTGGGCCGGCGCGAATTCCGGCAGTCGTCCCGCTATCTCAGCCAAGATCTTCTCCGCACCCTTGTTGTCACCCGATTTCCGCATTTGCTCGGCCCGAGCCATTAGAGCTGGCGTGTATGTTGGGTTCGTCCGCAGCGCGTCGTCAATTTGCGCGTCACTCACGGCTGGTGCCGCGTCTCCAACATCCCCGCTGCCGCCGGCGAACGCGAGGAAACGCTGCGCGTCTTCAGCATCCGGGCCGGTCGAAGCAAGCGCCGCCACCCGCTGCATTGTCTCCTTTGCTTCACCAATCTTGCCGATGTCGTAAGCAGCCCAGGCATACTCCCGCTGCAGGACTGGGTCTTCGAGACGCTGTCGTGCGCTTTCTTTCAACAGGCTGTAAGCCCACGAGTAGTTCCCGGAATCGAGGGCGACCTGGCCGAGGGTTGCTGCGACGTCCGCATCAGCGGGCGCTAACTCCCGCGCTTTTTTTGCATACTCCAGCGCCTTGTCTTTATTCTTCAACGGGCCCGCGAAATATCGCGCTAGCCTCAGCGTCGGGGCAATGAGTTTCGGATTCACCTTCAACGCGCGCTCAGCGGCGTCGGCTGCTTTCGCGAAATCCTTTTCATGTTCAGCGGCGTCCGCCAGCCGCATTAACAGAACCGTATCATTCGGCTGCTGCTGCACCTGCTTCTCCAACTCCCCAATGGGAAGCTGCTGCGTATCAGCGCCGTCGGTTTTGAGCGTCGCGAGGCGGTCCTCCGCTTCCTTGCGATACGGAAGGTCTGCTGTCGATTCGAGCGATTTCGATAGAGCCGTCCGCGCGACCTCTTTCTGCCCCATCATGTAAGCCGCCATTCCCAAGTGAAATTGCGCGGCAGGATTGTCCTCCAATTTCGGCGCAAATTCCTGGAGAATGCCAAACGCCTGCCGGTAGTCTCCTTGCTTGTAAACAGCCCACGCGAGTGTGTCAGCAATCGAGGCGTCGTTAGGCTGCAATGTGCGAGCCTTGCGCGCAAGGTCCGCTGCGCGATCGAGTTGATTATCGTCGATGTAAATGCAGGCAAGATTGTTCATCGCCTGGCTAAAATCGGGCTTCACGGCGATTGCCCGCTCGTAGGCATCGCGCGCTTTCGCGCGATCCCCGCTGCGCTCGTCCATAGCACCGAGAAGCATCAAAGCCGATGGATTATCTGGCTTCTTCGCGACGAGCTCCTGTAGCTGCGCGATTGCCTCAGGCACCTTCTGACTCGCGATGTAACTTGAGACCAGAAGGTCATATGCAGCCGTGAGACTTGGATCCAGTTCGACGGCCTTTCGAAAAGCCGAACTCGCTTTCTCCCACTGCTGCTGCGCCACGAAAACCTTCCCCTGGCTGACGTAAGTACGTGCGGAATCCGGAGTCTGCGCGAGCTGGCGATCGACAGCCTCAAGTGCTCCCGAGAAATCTTGCTGCTGAATCTTGATCTCTACGAGCTGATCGAGCGCGAGCGTGTTCTGCGGCACCAGCAGCAGCGCTGTCTGAAAAGCCTGGGAGGCTCCATCGAGCTGGTTCATTTGGCGGAGTGCGAGG
>JBJMWV010000207.1:0-13126 GCA_045809985.1 Chthoniobacterales bacterium
ATGACGCGACTCCGCGCGGGAGTCATCGTTGCTTCGGCCGCAGCTGTTTTCAAAACGCGTGCGCCTCTTCGCGAATTCGCGCGTCCGCTCGCGCCGCTAAAGTTGGAGCGTGGAGGCGCAGTGCGATTGCGCAGATCGCCACGCCTAACGAGAGCATGATCGCGCCGACTGCAACGTGCGTCGTCGCGATATCAGCCGCCTTGTTGCTCCAGATAACCCATGCTCCGAGCGTGAGTTGAACAAGAACACCGACGAGCCAGATGTGCGACAGAGTGCGGAGCAGGTTGTTGCCGCAATCGGCTCGCGTGCGCAACGCAATGAAGTAGCTCACCACCCCGCAGAGGATCAGCACCGCAACTCCGCGATGCGCCATTTGCAGCCAGATCTGTCCGGCCGTCACATCGGAGAGAGCACGCGCGTCACGCCAATCATTAACCGTCGCGAGATGCTCCGCGCTCGTGTCTGGAATAATGCGGCCATAAGCCGTCGGGAAATCGAGGATGGATAAATCGCGATGCTGGTGGCGCATCGTCGCGCCGAGCGCGAGCTGCATGTAGATCAAAGCCGTCGTGAGGATTGGCAGCCAGGCTAACGCCGCGGCCATTCTTCCTTTCGAATCGCTCCAAGTGCGCGAGAGCGCGACCCCGATGAAGACGAGCAAGCCGAGAAACGCCTGCGCGAGACAGGCGTGAAAGATTCCAATCTCATCTTTCAACATCGTGACGCGCAACCCGCCGAGCACGCCCTGCAGAATGACAGCGCCAAGCGCCGCGACCCCAAGCATGCGCAACCAGCGGCGTGATTCCGCGCGCCAGAGCCACACCGCGAGGATGATGGTGAGGAAGCCGATCGTGGAAGCGATCAGCCGATGCGTGTGTTCGAAAAAGATTCCGCCGACCCATTGCGAGACGGGAAAGAGAAACATGTTGTAACCGAAGGTGGTCGGCCAATCCGGCACCGCAAGACCAACGCCTTTGCTCGTGACCATTCCTCCGCTGCAGATGAGGAACAGGGTGAGAACGGCGAGCAACCAGGTAAAGCGACGCAACCACTCGTTAGGCTGCGGCGCGGCGCTCGATGCGCTCAGCACGGGTTTACTGCCCTCCCGGCTTCGGAGTCTCTTGCGGACTATTCTGCGGCGTTGCTTCGGTGCTCGGCTTCGGGCTGTTCGACGGATCGCCTACTTTGGGCGCGCCGGGCGGCGGGACGGACCCCTGATCCTTTTCCGGGCCGGGTTCGCCTGCCGGGCGATCCGTCGGCGCGGGTGCATTCGCGCCGCCAGCAAGCTCAGCACGTTCCTTGAGCCATGCCTGAAAATCAGCCGGCGAATCGACCACGATCGATCCTTTCATGCCGTAGTGACCGAGGCCACAAAGCTGACCGCAGACAATCTCGTAGGTGCCTGTTTTGATCGGCTTGAAGGTCATGGGAATGATCGAGCCGGGGATCGCGTCCTGCGCGGCGCGCATATGCGGAAGGGCGAAGTTGTGGATCACGTCCTTCGAGGAAACTTCGACAATCACCGGGCGATCAACCGGCACATGAAGTTCGCCGAGCACGACAAGATCGTCCTTTGCCGCGGGATCGGTCGAGTCGACACCGAGCGGATTCGAATTCGAGACTAACGAGACGTCGCGTTTGCCGAATTGCCCATCCGGCCCAGGCAAGTGGAAGTTCCAGTTGAACTGCTGGCCGACGGCATGGACGAGGATCGCGTCTTTGGTGTCGGGGAAGTTGTTCACGTACTTGCCCCAGAGCGGGATGGCGAACCCGACGAGCAAGACAATGTCGATAAGCACAACCGCGAACTCGAGGTGAGTCGAGATCGCGCTGGTCACGCCCTGATAATCGGCGCGTGGATTACGGCCGCGGCGGAAGCGGATAAGAACGTAAGTGAAGAAGGCGGACCAGCCGACGAAGAGCGCGCCCATGAACCAGTGCGCGAACTCGATGATGTGGTCGATCTGAAAGCCGTGCTCCGAAACGTTCGGCGGCTGGCCGAGGAACTCGTTAATCAGAGCGAGGCAATTAATCATACTGCTCAAGATCTTCCTCCGTGAGCTGCTGGTGCGGTTCGAGCGGCATCCGGCCGTGGCGCCAGAGATGGAAACTAAACGCGCCGACGCCACCAAGCACCGACATGACCGCGCCCATCAAAAACCAGATCGCGACCGCCATGCTCTTCGTCGATTTCGAGCCGGGCGCGCCGTAGCAGACGGCACACGCGAACGCGTTCGTCATGGGTGAGGCGAGCAACAAGGTGAGAGCGAGAAGCAGCTTGGATCTCATGTGAAAATCCTCAGGCGTTTCATTTTCCGATAGAACCAGATTCCGTAGATGAAAAGTGCGAGCGCAGCCGCGTAGGAGCAGACCGCGCCGGTGATGTAATCAGGCACGTCGAGCGTCATCTTGAGCCACAGACACCAACTGCCGAGCCCGAGCGCAAGCAGCGTCGAGAAGGTGATGAATACGATGTGGAATCCTTTGAGCGTCATTAGCGGCTAACCGGATCGTACCAGTGCAAGTAAGTGAGCCAGAAGAGCGCGAGAACAAAGAAGAAGGTGAAGAGCAGAACGCGGTAGATCAGCTTCTTCTCCGCCGCGAGGTGCATGAAGATCGCGCCGACCATGCCGGCTTTGAAGGTCGCGACGAGCATGCCGATCGCCATGTTTAGCTTGCGCGAACCAAAGTCGACGTAAGAGAGAAATACAGTCAGGCCGGTGAAGATCAGCAGGAGCGCGCCGACCATCAGGTATTTCCGGACGTGATGCGAAACGTCGTGCGCGTATTCCTCAGTCTCGTGATCCACTGGTGCGACGTCGGGCGGATGTTGCATAGCTAAAGGAGGTAGAAGAGCGGGAAGACGAAAATCCAGACAAGATCGACGAAGTGCCAGAACAAGCCGGCGACTTCAACGCGGTTCGCGAGGTGCTCAGGGTTCTGCCGATAAAGCCGCATACTCGCCGGCACCATCATGTAGCAAAAGACAATGACGCCGCCGAGGACGTGCAAGCCGTGCAGGCCAGTGATGGTGAAGTAGGTCGAAAAAAACGTGCTGTGCTTCGGGATGAACATCTCCGCGTGCTCAACATCTTCCTTCTCGATCTTCGCGATCTTTTGCGACTTCGGCAGCGGCCAGAAATGTGGACGATCGCTCGCCGGATTCGTCGGATCGGCATAGATCTGGTCGACTTGAATCTCGTACTCCTTGATCTTCGGATCGTGTAAGGCCTCCTCGTTATGCAGGTGACCGGTGATCTCGTAGCGCGGCTCGAGGCCGTGTTCCTCGAGATGCTTGTTGCCGAGAAACTCTTCGTATTTCTCCACCCGATCCTGCCGGATGTAAGCGCCGAAGTGATGGAACTTGTCCGGCCATTCGTAGGCGAGTTTCACGGCAAGGAAGATCACACCGCAGATGATCGTGATCGCCATGTAGAACTTGTACTTGGCGAGTTGGCGCATCTTGAGCGCGGCCCACGCAAGCACGACGGTGACTGAGGACGCGATCAGGATCGCGGTGTTCATCGTGCCGACCGGCACATTGAGCAGACCGTGCGGCCAGTAGCCGGGGAGTGCATCGAGCCGCAGGAAAATGTAGGCGGAGAAAAGTCCGCCGAAGAGCATCACTTCAGACGCGAGGAATAACCAGATGCCGATCTTGGCATTCCAAAGCCCGGTATCCGGCCGTGCGCTGACTGTGTAGGGGATTTCCATCGCGCTCAGTGTCCCGGCGCCATTCCCGCGTACGCTTTGCGATCACTCTCTGTGATCGGTTCGCACTGCATGGTGTAATCAGTCTCGCGGCCCGGCAGGCTGTACTCATAAGGCCCGCGATGGACGACCGGCACAGTGGCAAAGTTGCCGTGCGGCGGCGGTGATGGTGCGGCCCACTCGAGGGTGGTCGCTTCCCAAGGATTGTCGTTCACCTTCTCCCCCTTCCAGATGCTGTAGAAGAAATTGATGAAGAACGGAACCTGCGCCAGCCCCATAACCCAAGCGGCGGTTGAGATCGGGATATTCCACTGAAATCCGGTAAGGCCCCAGACCTTCTCGTTCGCTATATTCCAGCCTTGGCCGCCGTCGTACCAGCGGCGATGCATGCTCAGCATTCCCTGCAGGAACATCGGCAGAAAGATGATGTTCATGCAGATGAGCGACGGCCAGAAATGGACCTTGCCCCAGAACTCACTCATTCGTCTGCCGGTAGCTTTCGGGAACCAATAATAAACACCCGCGAAGAGGCCGAAGATCGTCCCCGGCGCGACAATGTAGTGGAAGTGCGCGATGACGTAGTAGGTGTCGTGCAGGTAGAGATCCGCTGAGTTAAACGCCAGCGGAATACCCGTTAGACCACCGATGCCGAACATCGGAAGGAACGCGGTCGCAAAGAGCATCGGCGTGTTGAACCGGATCGAGCCGCCCCACAGCGAAATGAAGAACGCGCTCAGAATAATGACCGACGGGATCGAGATGATAACCGTCGTCGTCTGGAAGAACGCACTCACCACGCTGCCCATTCCGGTGAGCCACATGTGGTGCGCCCAGACAATGAAGGAGAGGAAGCCGAGAACGAGCGCGGCGAAGACTAACGACTTGTAGCCCCAGATCGGCTTGCGCGTGTTGTTCGCGATGATTTCGCAAACGATGCCCATCGCCGGCAGGATAAGTACATAAACCTCCGGGTGACCGAGGAACCAGAAGAGGTGCTGCCACAGAATCGGACTGCCACCGCCGCTGATTGCGAGCGGCGCGCCGTTCACGACCATGCCCGTCGGCATGAAAAAGCTGGTCGCGGCGACGCGATCCATGAGCTGCATGACCGCGGCGGCTTCGAGCGGCGGGAAGGCGAGCAAGAGAATGAACGCAGTAATGAACTGCGCCCAGCAGAAGAACGGCAGCCGCATCCAGGTGAGCCCCTTTGCGCGCAACTGAATGATCGTGGTGACGAAGTTGACCGCGCCGAGGAGCGACGAGGTGATCAGGAAAACGAAGCCGATCAGCCAAAGGTTTTGGCCGTTCCAGAACCAGTCGTAGTTCGGTCCCTTATCACCGATAACCGAAAGCGGCGTATAGGAAGTCCAGCCACCTTTCGCCGCGCCGCCCGGAACGAAGAAGCTCGCGATCATGATCACGCCGCCGACCGCGAAGGCCCAAAAGCTCGCCATGTTGATCTTCGGGAACGTCATGTCGGGCGCGCCGATTTGCAGTGGTGTGACGAAGTTGCCGAAAGCGGCAAACGCGACCGGAACGACGCCGAGGAAGATCATGATAGTGCCGTGCATCGCGCCTAACGAGTTGTAGAAGTCCGGCGTCATCTTGCCATCCGGCATGCTTTGCGCGCCAAGGATGTTTCCGATCAGTGGCCCGATGCCCGGCAGCGCTTTGCCTGGAAACGCGAGCTGCCAGCGCATCAGCATCATGAGGCAGAAGCCGAAGAACAGGAACAGCAGACCGGTGATGCCGTACTGAATGCCGATCACCTTGTGGTCGGTGGAGAAGACGTACTTTCGCCAAAATCCGAGCTCGTGATGATCATGGTCGCCATGATCATGATGCGCGTCGTGCGCGCCGTGGGCGTGGGAAGCGAGATCAGTGGAAGCGTCCATAGCGAAGAGGGCTCAAGGTCGTTATCGGCAAGCTCGTTTTCAAGAGAAAAGCAGTACGCATCGGTGCCGCGCCGTATGTAATTCGCTCGCGGACTGCATCGTGCGTGTCACGCAACTTTCGGGACCGTTTCTTCCTCGCGCAGTTGCACCTCGCGATAGCGCCGCAGCGAATGGTTGGCCAGGCTTTCCTCGAACAAATCACGGTTGATCGCCTGCGCCGCCGTCGCCCCCTGCCCCGCGGCGATGATCATCTGGCAATTCGCCGGCGTGACACAACCGGCGGCGTAAACATTCGGCACGCTCGTGTGCATGCAGTGGTCGACTTCGATTTGTCCGTCTTCATCGAGCTTCGCGCCTAATGACTCAGCCAGCTCCGTGTGAAAAATGTCACCGCGCGTGGTGAAAATGTTGTCGATTGAAACGCGCTGCCCGTTCTCGAGTTGCAACGCCAGAATCTGCCGTTCGCGATGTTCGACATCAACGATGCGTTCTTCGTGGACGGGAATTTCATATTCCTCCAGCCACTGCGAATGCTGCGGACTCCAGTGCGGAATCTCGCCGTTCGTCGCGATCACGACGCAAGCGGAGTAGAGCAGCATGCCGAGCGCATACTCAACCGCTTCATCATTTGCGCCGCAGATCGCGATCCGCTTTTCGCGCACGCGAAACCCGTCGCAGTCCTTGCAGAAGAACATGCTGTGACCAAGGCACTCCTTCACGCCGGGAATCTCCGGTGGGAGATGAAAGATGCCGGTCGCGAGAAGCAGACGCTTCGCGTGATACTCGCGCGCTTTCCCGCGCAGAATGAATTCGTCTTTCTGTGGCTTGATCTCGCGGATCTCATCCTCCGCGAACCGCACATCATGCGCTTCCGCTTGTTTGCGCCCGAACGTCAGCAGGTCTTCACCTGAGACACCGTCCGGAAACCCCAGATAATTTCCCACGACGGGTTCCCATTTCGCCATCGAGTGACCTGAGTCGATCACGAGCGTGTCGCGTTGCGCGCGGCCGAGATAGATCGCAGCCGAGAGTCCGGCAATTCCGCCTCCGATAATGATGACTTCGCGCGTGCGGGGATCGTCGAGGTCCTTGTGTTGGATCATCGCCAATGTTACGCGCGGCGATGACCTGCAGGCCGCAGTCCGCTAGGCTTTCGGTTGCGGCGCGGGTGCGTTCGCGTCCGGCTTCGGTGGAGCGCCGCCTTCACCTCCGGGTAGGTTTGCGTCATCCGGTACTGCATGCAGATCAGCTTCTCTGAACGATCCTGGATGACCTGCCAATTCCTTCCGCAGCGCCGCGATTCCTTCCGCCGCAACCGGACCTGCATTATTCCCCCACTCCTGTCGGATGTAGGTCAGCACATCGGCGATCTTCTGGTCATTTAGAGTCTTCTCCCACGGCTGCATCACCGCCGAGCCGTACTGCGCGCCTTTCACAGTGACCGGCCCTTCGAGACCCTTCAACACGATCATGCCAGGCCGTCGCGAACCGCCGAGCACAATTTCGGAACCGGCCAGCGGCGGATATTGTCCCGCCACGCCCTGGCCGGTGGCCTGATGGCAGGTGGCGCAGTTCGCGAGGAAAATTTTCTTCCCGCGATCAGCCTGACTGAGCTCGCCGCCGGCCTGCTGTTGATCACCTGGCCCTTTTGGTTTGCTCGACGTCGGTTGGTAAGCGATGTCGAGACTCTCGCCGCTGAACCCGCCGCCAAACCGGCCGAGATACGCGCCGCCCCAGAAAATCGCGAGCCCGTAGATCGCGATGAGCCAGATCGACAGCGGCTCCATGCCCACGCGCGGCTCGGTCTTTTCCCGCTGAATCGCGGCGTGCACCTGGTGCACATCTTCGCTCTCGCCGTAATCCATTCCCTGGCGAGCGGCGTGTTCAGGATGACGCGGGTTATCGTTCATTTCGCGGCTTTCCCGGGCGCAGGTGGCGACGCGGGTGAAGTTGATTTTACTTCCTTCAACGCGTGCGACTGATCAAGTGACATGAGGTAGGCGACGAGGCATTTCGCGTCGTAGCTCGGCACAATTTCATACTCGCTCGCGGCGCCGGTCGGACCAGTGAGGTTGACCGCGTCGGCTGCTTTCTCGCCGCTGACCTGCCGCTTCTCGTAAAGGAAACGGAACGACGGCATGGTCGATTCCGGAACGAGACTACGCGGATCGTAGAGATGCTGATGATGCCAGCCGGCGGAGTATTGCAGCGGGCCGTGGCCGAC
This sequence comes from Chthoniobacterales bacterium, assembly GCA_045809985.1. Taxonomy (GTDB): domain Bacteria; phylum Verrucomicrobiota; class Verrucomicrobiia; order Chthoniobacterales; family UBA10450; genus JACCTI01. The sequence goes on from JBJMWV010000207.1 coordinate 7,831, forward strand.
TTCGTTAGTCGTGGGCGGATTGGCCGCGGCCGCGGTTTGTGCACCGGTGGCAGGCGCGGGTGAGGCAGCACCAGCGGGCGCGTTCACCGGCGCTGCGGGTGATGCGCCAGGTGCAGGTGGCGCGCTCGCGGCGGCAGTTGCTCGCGCGGGCGAACCGCTCGGCGCAGCCGGAGCAGATGCTGGAGATGGGCCAGATGGGGGCGGCGCGCTTGCAGCTGCAGTTGCCGGTGCCGGCGATGCGGTCGGACCCGCCGGAGCAGATGCAGGAGTCGCCGCGGGATTAGCGGGAGCGCCACCAGGAGCTGCCGGCGCAGCAGTCTTCGCATCGGTTGCACCGGGAGCGGGCGCAGCTTCATCTTGCGCAGGCGCGCGCTTGCCGACGTTCGCGAGGTCGGGACCGACGCGCATTTTGCCTAACAACACTGGCCGATCGAAAATGTAATCACGCGGCGCGCTGCGCCGTTCGCCCCATTTCCGATCGATATCGGACGCAGCGTATTCCGGACGCACCTGCTGGCTGTGGCAATAGACGCAGCCATTCGCCATGTAGATTTTCCGGCCGCGTTCCGCCATGCCTGAGCGGGGCGCGGGATACACATCGCCGCCGTCTTCGTCCATCTGCGGATTGAGATGACCGATCTGCGCGTTCGGAATCAGAATCAGCCCGGCCCACGAGAACGCGAACGTTCCGAAGATGCCGAGAAGCAAAGGAACGAGGCCTTTCATACTCCGATCTTCGACGCCTCCTCTTCTTGCGGATTAAGGAATGTCGGAACATCCGAAGTGCGGCCGAGGCCGAGCAGCATCATTCCAAAATGAATCGCGAACACCACGTGGCCGATCGTCAGCAGCATGCCGGAAAGACTGCGGCTGCGCAGATAAGGCATGATCGACAGCACGCTCTCAGTGAAGGGCAGCGCGCTGTTGTCCTGGTTGGTTCCCTGGACGATTCCGCCGACCACAAGCATGACGACCATGAGCGCGATGCCATAGGCGCATGACCAGAAGTGCAGTTTAATTAGCGATGCATAACGCCATTCGCGCCCGACCAGTCGCGGCACGATGTAGTACATCGAACCAAACATAATCATGGTGAAGAAGGCGTAGAGACCGAGATGCGTGTAACCGACATCCGCGAGCGTGAAGTGCACGACGCGCGCGACGGAGCGGAGCGAGAGCAGCACGCCTAACAAGCTGAAGACGCTGTAGGCAATCGCGCCGAAAACGGTGAAGCGCAGAGTCGGGCTGTAGCGCATCAAGGGGAAGTAGCCCTGCATCGTCATGTGATGATTCAGGCCGACCGTCGCCACCGGGATGATGGTGAGAATCGTCGCCGCAACGCTCGCGGTGATCATCCACGCCGGGAATGGTCCGTCGACGAGCCGCTGCATTCCGGTCCAGCTCGCAAACACCGCGTAGGTCCAGAAGCCGATCGCCGCGAGGTGATAGCTGTAGACCGGCCGGCCGATCACCTTCGGAATCATGTAGTAGGCCGTCCCGAGGGCGATCGCGCCTAACCAGAGGAACATCAGGTTATTCGCGAACCACCAAGTGACCGCCGCCTGCATGACGCCTTGCACCGGCGTGACGAAAAGCATGATCTGCGTTGCGCCGTAGAGCCACGGGAACCAGAGGAACGCGGCGAGTAGGTACCATTGCGTGATGTAAATGTGATCGCCGCGACGAAAGCGGAACATCAGCACCGCCCATGAAGCAATGAGGGAGTAGGCGACGAACAAAACCAGCGCCGCATACGGAGGAAACTCGAGCCACTCAAAACCGGTGCTGTCGCCCGCAAGAATTGCGACGACGCCGATCATCACCCCCAGGTTCCAAAAACCTGCGCCCGCCATCAAGAGCAGCGGATGTCGTAACGTCGTTCGGCAGAGTCGCGCCATCAGCCAGATCGATGTGCCGATGCCCGCCATCGAAGCCCAGCCGAACACCATGATATTCATGTGCACCGGACGCAGACGACCCCAAGTGAGGAAGCTGACGCCGCTCAGCATATCCGGCGCATGCATCTTCCATGAAGTGAGGCCGGCGAGCAGCGTGCCGAGCAGCAGCCAGCCGATTGCTGAGGTGTAGAACATCAGAACCGGCACGCGCGTCGACGCATCGATTAAGGCGCGCTCGACCTGCTCGACATCACCGCGCGTCACTTCGGATTCCACGGTCGGAACGGTCGTGCTGGTTGGTGCTTTGAGCGGGATCTCGGTCGGTGTCATTCGGAAAATTACTCGTTAGGCATGCGCCTGCGCCGCGTGCTTTTCTTGCGGCGGCGGAACCAGCGGCGATCCGGCAGGACCATGTCCGTTGGCTTACCGACAGGTTCTTCGCGGTCGAAGATCACCTCCGCGTTCTTGTTGAAACGCTTCATCTTTTCACGCCACGAACTCAGGCTCATTTCGGCGTTGCTCCTGGAACCGGAATCGGTGTTCCGGCCGGTGATTGGACTGGCGTCGCGGTCGGCTTGCCTTCACCCGGGTGCGGCTCATTCGAACCTGTAGCGGGCGGCGCCGCCGGAGTCGCGGATGCGCCAGGTTGCGTCCCGGGTTGAGCGTTCGGCGGATTTGCTGAGCCGGCAGCCTGGCCTTCGGTTTCAGAATCTTTTCCTTCCGTTGCGATATGCGGCGTCGGACGCGGAGAACCTTGCGACGATGCAGCCGGCGCGGGTGTTGGTGCGACCGGCGCACTTGTCTGCTGTCCGGCGGCTGCGCCTTCTGGCGGAATAGGACCAGCCGGCGCGGGTTTCTTTTGCGCGAGTTCCGCGACCGCTAGTTCCATCGCGCGATGAACCGGCACACGCACAGTGCCCTTCTCTTTATCGACGACTGCGTAGTCGCTCAGCTGCGGATCAACTTCCTTGTGATACGCGGCGAGCTTTTCCAAGCGCGCCTTCGCACGGTTCTCTTCGTAGTTGTCCTTCCGCGGCATCATTCCAAAAACGGCCCAGACGAAGAGCGCGAAGACCGCGAAGAGCAGCACAACGCCAACCCATGTTCCAAAGCTGGAACGCGGCTGAGCGTAGCGGAGCTGTGTGTCGGTTTCGCTCACGTCAGTTCAGGATGCGAAGTGATTCGATGATGCGGGGATCACGCACCGGGAAGAGCGAGCTCTTGGTGATGATCTTGAGGAAAAGGAAAACGAGCACTCCGCCCATACCGATCAACGGCACGATATCGAGCAGGTGGAAGTGGACACCGGTCCGATGCAGCTCCGGCAGGACGACGATATACATGTCGAGCAACTGCATGAAGACGACCCACGACGCGATCTTTGTCAGCTGACCCGGATGCTTCTTCGGATAACGCAGGAGCAGGATCGCAAACGGAATGAAGAAGCGTCCGATGACGAGCAGAAGGCTCATCAGGTTCCACGATTCCGTGTTCCGAAGGATGAAGTACTCGGTCTCTTCCGGAATGTTCGCGTACCAGATGAGCATGTACTGGCTGAAGCCGATGTAGGCCCAGAAAACACTGAAGGCCAGCATCCACTTACCCATGATATGAAAATGCTCGACCGTGACGGTCTCGGCGAGATACCCGGCCTTTTTGAGCAAATAGGTAAGGATAACCAAGAACGACATCGAGCTGCCCGCCGCGCCCGCGAAAATGTAAACGCCCCACATGGTGGAGAACCATTTGTAGTTCAGGCTCGCGAGCCAGTCGTAGGCGCCAAAGGTGAGTGCGAGACCGAAGAGTGGCAGTGCTACAAATGACAACCGGCGCATGCTCAAGGTCTTCGCCGGATCACCATCTTTGTCCTGCGAGATGGACCAACTGCGGAAGAGCCATGCCACCACGCTGAAGTAGCCGAGGAACACGACCGCGCGGATTATCCAGAACGGCAGGTTCAGGTAAGCGCGCTTCGCATCGAGCAGATGATCCTCACCTTTTGGGAGCAGCATCCATTCGTAGAGATGATGCCGGAGGAGGAAGATCGGGATGAAGAAAAAGAAGAACACCGGCAGCAGCATCGCCACGTTCTCGAGTTGCCGCCTAACGACTACTGACCACTCCGCGTCGACCGCGTGATGGACAATGATCCAGAAGAAACAACCGGCGCAGATGGTGAAGTAGAACGCGAAGCCGAAGAGCCACGAGTAGGCAAATTGCTCCGGCCACATCACCGCGCCGACCCCGCTCAGGATGAGGCCAACCGCGCCGATCAGAGCGGAGATCATCGTGAGCCCGGCGAACCGCGTTGGCTCGAAGTGTTCGCCTTCTGGCGTGGGAACAACGTGGCTGCGCTCGCTCATGGCTTCTCCAGATTGACGCCCGGCGGCACGTCCGCCGTGGTTGCGTTCTGGCTCCGTTGCAACGCGCGCAGATACGCGATGATCGCCCAGCGATCGGCCACCGTGACGTTGGGGCCGTAGCTCATCATCGTGTTCTTGCCGTTTGTGATCGTGTTGAAAATCTCGCCGTCCGCCATGTCGCGAATGCGCTGGTCCTGCAGACTAACGACTGTCGCGAGGCCGTACTGTTTCACGATGCCGTTTCCGGCCGCAGTCATGCCGTGACAAGGCGAGCAGTTGATGTTGAAACGCTGTTCGCCGCGGCGCATCAGCTCGGGCGTGACCTGCATCGGAATCCCGGTGCCCCAGTTCGTCCCCATCTTGCCGGTCATCCCGTAATCAGTGCCCTCGCTGAATGCGACCTGCGGTATTTCGTGTGTGCCGCCAGGCGCGGGTGAAGTTCCCGGACTCGGCGCGACGCCCGGCTTCGGCATGTCGTAACCGATCGGCACGGTGCCCGCGACGGGCACGCGAATCCCGCGACCATCCGCGAAAAATCCGGACGGCGCCTGCGCGCGCACTTTCATTTGGCGGACCATGTCGGGGAAGAGCTCGATCGGCGATCCGGTGCTCGTCTGCCCGCGAAAACCAAGGAACGCGACGAGCGCAATTCCAGTCAGAATGAAGATGAGGAAGAAGCCGCGCAGCATTCGTTAGTCCTCGTGCACCACGGTTAAATGCTGGCCGCCGCTTTGTTCGAGCAAGGCCACGACTTCGTTTTCGGTGAAGCGCGGATCGCGCGCTTCGATCGCGAGAAAGAAACCGTCGTCCGTCGCGCGTTTGAACCGCTCCCAATTGAAAATCGGATGATACCAGCGCGGGAGTCCGTTCATGATCAGGACGGAGAAGAACGCGGTGAAAGCCGAGAAGAGAACCGTCAGCTCGAACATGATCGGGAAGAACGCAGGAACCGTCTTCCAGTTGATCGGCTTTCCGTGGACGACCAACGGATAGATGAATGACGACGGGCCGAACGTCAGCACGACTGCGGTGAGC
>JBJMWV010000208.1:0-8512 GCA_045809985.1 Chthoniobacterales bacterium
GAATCTGCGCCTCGATATCGCGTAGTTCACTCAGCAGAGATCCGAAAGCGCGGGCGCGCCAGCGGACGAAGCTTTGTTTATCTTCGCGTTCGAAACGATGCCACGCCGCGCGCGCTTCACTTAAACGTAAGCGTAATGCGCTGCATTCTTCGGCTACACTTCGGCGGAACGAGTTCTGATCGAGCAGAATGATCGCCCGCGCGGCTTCGCTTCGACCTCCTACCCGGCGTCGGACTTTAGGCTCTGCAGCCATCTTGACTTAGCGGGTCTTAGTCTCGGCCTGATCGATCTCCGCTCGCCGTAGCAGGTAGTCCAGACCGCCGACCCGAAACCATCTGTATCCGTAGCCTTCCAGCATGACGCAGTGTTTTCCCTTGGCGTCGGCCTTGCTGTGATTTTCCGTGAGCAGGTTTACCAGCAGGTTCGCGTGTTCGCCAGTTACTCCGGAACTGAAGACAACCTCGCGTGGTTCTTCATGCAGGTTGTGAAGGAATAGAACAGAGTTATTTCGCCAGTCATAGCGGATCGCGAGCACCGCTGGATCTTGCACCTCGAGGACTTCAAAATCACCCCAGCCAACTTCAGGCACTTCTTTGCGCATCCGGATGATTCGCTCGGTCCAGTTAAGTAACGACTCCGCGTGACGCCGCTGGATCGCAGCATTGACGTGCTGATAACCATAAGGACCTTCATCGATTACCTGCGTATGAGGCCGCTTCTTCTTCGTGAAGCCGCCGTTCGGCTCGTCCGACCACTGCATGACGGTGCGTGCGCAGTTGCGTTCCGGCAGGTCGAGGTTGTCGCCCATCCCAAGCTCGTCGCCGTAGCGAATGACCGGCGTTCCCGGAAGGGTGAACATCAGGCTGTAGGCTAACTCGAGCCGACGCTGGTCACCGCCCAGCATTGGCGCCAGTCGACGACGGATGCCGCGGTCATAGAGCTGCATCTCCTTGTCCGGACCAAATGCATCGAAAACTCTTTGGCGTTCCTTATCGGTAAGTCGTCCCAAGTCTAGCTCATCGTGGTTGCGGAGAAACATTCCCCACTGCGCGGTTGCTGGTCTTGGCTTTGTCGCTTCCAGCGCCTTCGCTAATGGTCGCGCATCGGCGGCCGCAAGCGCATAGAAGAGGTTCTGGTTTACCTGGAAGTTGAACATCATTTGCATGCGCTCGCCGTCTTCCCCGAAGTAGTCCATGTCAGTCTTCGGCAGGACGTTGGCTTCTGCGAGGATGATCGAGTCGCCCTGCCGCCATTGCAGGAACTCTCGGAACGTGCGCAGCATATCGAATTGCTGTTTCGGCTTCGTGACGTCAGCGCCTTTTGTCGAAATGATGAATGGCACTGCATCCATTCGGAAACCGGAGACACCTAGCTGAATCCAGAAGCCCATCACCTTAAGTATCTCCGCCTGCACTTCGGGGTTCGAAGTATTCAGGTCCGGCTGGAAGTCGTAGAACCGGTGGAAATACCAGGCCTTCGCTTCTGAGTCGTAATTCCAGGTCGATTTCTGCACGCCGGGAAAGACCATTCCTTCATTCGCGCTCGCCGGCTTCTTCTCCGACCAGACATACCAGTCCCGATACTTAGACTTAGGATCTGAACGAGCTTCTTTGAACCACTCGTGCTCGTTGGAGGTGTGGTTCACTACGAGGTCGATCAGGACTCGGATGCCGCGCTGCTTCGCCCCGTGAGTAAACTCGACGAAATCGCCGAGCGTGCCGTAGCGCGGATCGACGTTGTAATAGTCGGCGACGTCATAGCCATCGTCCTTGCACGGCGAAGTCTGGAAAGGCATGAGCCAGATTGCGGTTATGCCGAGTCCGTGGAGATAATCGAGTCGGCGCATCAGGCCTTGGAAATCGCCAATGCCATCGCCGTTCGCGTCCATGTAGGTGCCGACGGACAGACAATAGACGACAGCGTTTTTGTACCAGAGATCGTTGATCATATTTCCGCCGACGCGGCGCGTCGGGAGGGGAACGTCTGAGGAGAGGCGAGCGCGGTCAAGCGCGCGCACTGATCAGCGAAGCCAGCCGCCTGTTGCCTGGATCGGTTCGAGCTGTCCGCTATGCGTAACCCAGGCGCCGATCGCTTCACGTGCACCCGGTTTCGCGGAGGTAGACGGCGCGATGTGCATCTCGCGAGTGCCATTGATCGGCTCGTTCGTGAGCGAGAGAACCACGAAATCGTGCTGCAACTTCCGCCCGCTGTTCTCGCCCGCCTTCACATCAGTCGTTAGGCCGAACCCGAGCCGCGCGACGTGCAGATCATATGATCCGGCATCATTGGCGTCCGGCGAAAACTGCGCCTTCACCACTTCGTCATCGGCGACGGTAACGCGGAACACGCCGGCATTTTCTTTCGCGGTGGCCGGGATGGTATTCCCGGTCCACTCGCGTCCGTTCAAGACAAAGCCGGGCGTATAGACGCTGCCGTTGTTCCAGCGCGCGGAGTAGGCATACTGGCGAGCCGTCCAGTTCTTCGAAGCAAACGGGTCGCGCCAGCCCAGCCGGTCCCAGTAATCGACGTGGAACGCGATCGGCACAAACTCGCGCCAGAGTCGCGGATCGTCTTTGAGCTTACTCAGCCAAGCCTCGGCCGTCGGACAACTGCTGCAACCTTCCGAGGTGTAGAGCTCGAGTAGGTGGGTTCGTTGTGGTCCGGTCTCAAAGGTAGTCTCAGCCGCTGACGCGGTAAACGCCGCAGTCATTGCGAACACGATAAGAGTAAAACGGCGAAGCAACATGCAAATGCCGCTGAGTCCCTAAGACCAGTAGCTCGCAGCTGCAAGTCACTTCGTGATCTGACTCTGCTGATATAGGACGTTGAGCCAGCGATCGCCACGCTTCATGTAGAGCGAGCTGACCCAGCAGGGTGACGGCACGACTTTGTGACACATAGTGTCCTGCGCTTCGCGATAAGTGAGCAAGGCGGTGTTCTTATCGAGCAGCTTCATCTCGAACTGATCCAATTCGTAGCTCTTCACATTGCAGACGGGGCTGCCGACTACTTGGACCACTTCCTTTTTGCTCGCGACACCGCTGAAGCCAACTTCGACGTGATCGTCGGAAAGGAATCCCTCAAAGAACTTGCCATCGCGATTCTTCCACGCTTCCCATGATTGCTTCTCCAGCTTCACGAGCTGCTCCTTCAGGGCAGACTGATCGACTGAGTCATGCTCAGCCGCGATGGAAAGCACGATAATCAGCCCTGACACAAGCAGAGCGAGAGGAAGAGCGCGTCTGATCATGCCGCGCATGATTCCTCGCCGTGACGCGCGGGAGCTAGGACATTATCGCGACGAATCCGGCCCGGGTATTTATTACCCGGGTTTATGTGCCGACCGGAGCCGCAGCTACCGGGCGAGGATGATATCCGCTTTGTTCCAGGGATGCTTACCCTGGCAATGCGGGCAGTCTTGCTTGTGCGGTTTCAGCTTCGTCTCAGCCCAGAGTTCTTCTTCGACGGTTTGACCAATAGGAATGAGCTTCGCAGTGGAAGGGCAGCGGAGGAGTAGGCGTTTTGTCATATGGGAGTTTCGTTAGTTCGAAGAAGGAGTTAACCGAGGCGGTACACAATCCGCGCTTTGTCGATGTCGTAGGGGGACATTTCTAGTTTCACGCGATCACCGACTGTGAGGCGGATGAACCGTTTGCGCATCTTGCCCGAGATGTGGGCGAGAACTACGTGATCGTTCGGCAGACGGACGCGAAACATCGTGCCGGCGAGGACGGAGGTAATGAGTCCCTCCAGTTGCAAAGATTTTTCGAGTGGCATGCTTTCTTGCTCAGCCGGCGCTCTGGTTTACAGAGCGCCGGATTCGCAAAATTTTATCTAGCGGCGTGAACCGGAGAACTGACGCGGGCGATCTTCGCGAGGACGCGCTTCGTTAACGGTAAGGGCGCGACCGCCAACTTCTTTGCCGTTGAAAGCTTCGAGCGCTGCCTTGCCGGCGGCTGCGTCAGCCATCGTGACGAAGGCGAAACCGCGGGAGCGGCCGGTCATCTTATCGTTAATCAGCGCCACTTCCGTGACCTGACCGTGTTGTTCAAAAAGATCCTGAAGATCGTTTTCCGTGGTGTCGAAGGAAAGATTTCCTACGTATAATTTCATGTTGTTTTGGTTTTTTGGAGCGAACACTGCCAGCTACCGAGCCGTTCCCGAGAACCGGGTTTCAAATCACCAAAGAGCCGAACTCAACTGACGATCTTCCAAGCAACGAAACAGAACAGACGTAATCCAAGGCGCACACTCTCGTCGATTTCGGCCCGATCACAACAGGTATTCTCCTGCACGTTTGTTAGGCGAATTGAAGGCGCGAAGTTCCTCTTAGCGTGAGCGATGCAGATCGAACTGATGTGCGGGTGCGTCCGATGCGCGACGGCGATGCCGACGTCGTGGCGGAGCTTGCCGGGCAGCTTGGTTATCCCTCTGACGCTGATGCAATCCGCGAACGTATCCGTGCGATTGGCGGATCAGCGTTATTGCTGGTCGCGGTGAACGCAGCTGACGAGCCGCTCGGCTTCATTCAGGCGAATAAGATCTGCATCATCGAAATCGGGACGAGAGTTGAAATTCTTGGCTTGGTGGTCTCGTCGCATGCGCGGAGGGCAGGCGTCGGACGGCGCTTGATTGCCGAGGCTGAGCGTTGGGCGGGAGAGATCGGCGCAGACGCAGTCGTAGTGCGGAGCAACACGCAACGGATCGAAGCCCATGATTTCTATCCAGCGATGGGTTACAAGCTGATCAAAACTCAGGCCGCTTACCTGAAAAAGATCCGCGCGGAAGCGTAATTACGCGCTAGACCGGAGGGTCGAGATGAGCAAGATCACTAGCGTGAAAACGAAATTAGCGATCGCGGTTACACTCATCTCGGGTTCAATGGGGTTGCTCTTTGCGGCGGCCAAAGTCGATACCTGCGCCGAGAAATACAAAACCTGTTCTCAGGCGTGCGACAGCACCTTGCAAAAGGGCAAGCTTGCCGGACGGAGCGACGAGACCACCGAGCGTGAGCACAAGAGTTGTATGAAGAAGTGCGACACGGAGAAAGCTGACTGCGAGAAGAACGCAGGCAACGCGAAGAAGTAATCGCGTTTGGAGCAGATGCTCAGCCGCAAGTCGAAGAGCTAACGACTTCATTTCTGTTTTTTCTTCACTGGCGGCTCGAGCATCGTGCCGCGGCACTTTGCTGTCCGGCAGAGGCAGGCGAATTCTTGCTCGACCTTCTTCGTCCGCTTCTCGGCCGGGACGATTTTGTAGTCGTAGAAGAGCTCTTCGCCCGGGCGAATCGTGCGCAGCGCGTAGACGAAGATCCGGTCGTCCTCTTCGTTCGTCTCGCAGTTCGGATCGCAGGAATGGTTGATGAACCGCGAGTCGTTTCCGCCGACCGCGGCATTGATCACGTCGCCATTCTCGAGCGAGAAGAAAAACGTGTGATAGGGATCGTCCGGGTTGTTCGGCGGGAGATCCATCGCGATATCCCACGGCACGTGTTCGCCGGTGTATTCGATGATCTTCGTGCCTTTGCGGATCGTCTCGGTCGCGTAGACACCTTTGCCGTGAATGCCTGACCTGCGGACTTCGATCCGCTGATGCGGCGGCGTGCGTTTTCCGTTCTTCCCGTTGAGGCTCTGCGGCATTTCCGCACAAAATCGCATGCGCGCAGTTAACCGGCTGTAAGCGCGGCGCGTTCTTCGCCGACTTCGACGCCGCTCTTCTCGAGGAAGTAATCGTAGCCGCCGGGATACGGCGTGACCTGGCCAGCGTTCACATGCAGGACCTTGTTCGCGAGCTTGCGAATGAAATGCACGTCGTGCGAGATGAAGACGAGCGTGCCCTCGTAGGCGGAGAGCGCGAGGATGAGCGACTCGACGGCGTGAATGTCGAGGTGCGTGGTCGGTTCATCCATCAGGAGCAGGTTTGGCGGATCGACCAGGAACTTCACCAAGTTCAGACGGCTCTTCTCGCCGCCGCTCAAGACGCCCGTCTTCTTATAGATGTCGTCGCGGCGGAAGAGGAACGAACCGAGGATGGCGCGCGCTTCGTTTTCGGAAAGGGTCGGCGCGGCGTCCATCACTTCCTGGAGGACGGTGTTCGCGGCGTTCAAGGTATCGGCGCGATGCTGCGAGAAGTAACCAATCTTCGCGTTGTGCCCGAGCTTGCGTTCGCCTTTCTGGAACAGCACCACGCCCGCGAGGATCTTGAGCAAGGTCGACTTGCCCGCGCCATTCGGCCCGACCAACACCGTGCGCTCACCGCGTTCGATCGTGAGATCGAGCCCGCGATAAACTTTGTGCGCGCCGTAAGCCTGATGAATTCCTTCGAGCGTGATGGCGCGTTGTCCGCCGCGCGGCGGTTGCGGGATGTTGAAGCGGAACGGCTTCTTCGGCGGCGTCGGTTTCTCGATTAACTCCATCCGCTCGATCTGCTTCAGCTTACTCATCGCCTGCGACGCCTTCGACGCGACCTGGCGGAAGCGTTCGTAGAACTCACGGAGCCGCGCGATTTCCTTCTGCTGATTCTGGTAAGCGGCGACCTGCTGCTCGTAGTTCGCGTCGCGCTGCTCGAGATAGCTCGAGTAGTTGCCGGTGTAGGGCACGAGCTTCTGCTCGGCGATGTCGTAGACGCTCTCGACCACTTCATCCATGAACTGCCGGTCGTGCGAGATCATGAGCAACGCGCCGGAGTAGTTCCTCAGATAATCCTGCAGCCAGAGGAGCGAGAGGAGATCGAGGTGATTGGTCGGTTCATCGAGCAGCAGGAGATCGGGCTCCATCACGAGCAAACGCGCGAGATGCGCGCGCATCACCCAGCCACCGCTCATTTCCTTCGCGCTGCGATCGAAGTCTGACTCGCGAAAGCCGAGGCCGCGCAACATCTTCTTCGCCTTCGCATCGACCTGCGGATTGCTCAACGCCTCGTGCTTGGCGTGCGCTTCCATGTATTCCGCGCCGCTGACTTCGCCCTTTTGCTCAAGCGCGTGAAGCTGCTTTTCGAGCGCCTGAAGTTCGCCCGCGCGACCGGTGGCAACATCGATCACGCTCTCGTCACCGACCGCTTCGCTCTCTTGCGGCAGGTAACCGACCATCGTCCATTCATCGCGCTCAACCGTGCCGGCATCGGCGGTGTCCTTCTTCAGGATGATGTTGAAGAGGGTCGACTTGCCGGCGCCATTCGGCCCGACCAACGCGACGCGTTCGCCATAGTTCACCGTCATCGCGGCGTTCTCGAAAAGAGTGCGGCCGCCGATAGTTTTCCTGAGTTCGCGAATCGTGAGCATGGGAGCAGACCCGCCGAAATGACGGGCGCGCACGCTACTCGCGAACGGTAGTTAAGGCAACCTGCTCAGGCCGTTTTCGCCGGTGGACGAAGCAGGAACAGCGTGAGGGAAATAAAGGCCGCGGCGAAGAGGAAGGTGCCGACTGCGGCGAGGATCATGAGGAGCGGGAATAGATTGCTGTAGGCGCCGATGCCGCCGGGCATCCGAGAGAAGACGGCAAAGCCCATCGTTTGCAGCAGGTGGAGGAGCGCGCCGGCCGCGAACAGACCGACGAAAAGATGCGTGATGCCGCGGATCAGAAGATAGGTGCACAGCGCGATGACGAGCAGGTTGAAGAGCGCCTGGATGCCCATGCCGACGAAGTTCATGCGGGCTGTGTACCAAACGCGCAGAGCGCTGCCAATGCGTTTCGCCTAACGACTGGCTTCGCGAACGCTTCGCGCCCAGGCGAGCAGCTCGCGCACGGGCAGGAAATTGATGATCTGCTCGGGCGGAATCTTTGCCGCGCAGGCTGCGCCTAACGACAAGTCCATATAGGCGAATTGCTCCGGATGATGTGCGTCCGTGCCTAACGAAATCCGCACGCCTTCTTCGCGCGCGATCTCGAGAAGCGAAAGCCGCAGGTCCTGGCGGCTCGGATCACCGTCGATTTCGACTGCTTTGTCGAGGCCCGCCGCTTCGGCGAAGACACGCCGCCAATCGCAATGCAGGCCTTCACGATGATTGTAGATACGCGTTTGCGGATGTCCGAGGACCTGAATGCCGGGATTGCGAACGCCAGCGAGGTAGCGATCGGTCTGATCTTCTTTCCGTCGGAGCGCTGAGTGAAAACAGCCGAGCACCAGATCGAGTTTCTCCAGCGCGCCCGGATCCATGTCGCCGGAACCATCAGGCGAGAGATTCATTTCGGCCGAGCGCAGGACGGTGAAGTCCTTCATCTCCTGATTGAGCGTGTCGATTTCGCGGCCTTGTTCTTCGAGGCGTTCTTCACTGATCCCGCCCGCGATCTTGAGCCCTTTCGTGTGATCAGTGATGCCGATGTATTTATAACCGAGCTCGCGCGCGGCCTCTGCCATCTCGCGAATTGACGTCGCACCATCGCTCCACTCGGTGTGCATCTGGAGATCGCCGTTCAGCCGGGTGCGATAATCCGGGTGCTGTGCGATATGCACCCGCGCTTTGGCGCGAGTCATGAACTCGCGGCGAATCGGTGGCGGTTCGATGTCCTCAGGC
>JBJMWV010000209.1:0-3265 GCA_045809985.1 Chthoniobacterales bacterium
CGTCGCACCAAAGGACCGCGACATCGCGATGGTCTTTCAAAACTACGCGCTCTACCCGCACATGTCGGTCTACGACAACATGGCGTTCGGCCTGAAGCTGCGGAAATTTCCGAAGGCCGAGATCAAGAAACGCGTGCACGACGCGGCCGCGATTCTAGGGATCGAAGAACTGTTCGACCGCAAACCGAAAGCCCTTTCCGGCGGACAACGGCAGCGCGTCGCGGTGGGGCGCGCGATTGTCCGGCAGCCCAAAGTTTTCCTGTTCGACGAACCACTCTCGAACCTCGACGCGAAGATGCGCGTCCAGATGCGGACGGAAATCGCGAAGCTCCACCAGCGTCTTCAGGCGACGATGATCTACGTCACGCACGACCAGGTCGAAGCGATGACGATGGGCGATCGGATCGTGGTTATGAACGCCGGCGTGGTGCAGCAAAACGACACGCCGCTGAAGCTTTACAACGAGCCGGTGAACCTTTTCGTTGCCGGATTTCTCGGCAGTCCGCCGATGAATTTTATCAACGGCACACTGAAGCAGGAGCGCGATTCGCTCGTCTTTCGTGAGACCGAAGGAGGGACCGTAGACATCCATTTACCCGCTGCGGAACGACCGGGTGCGCGTGATTTTGTTGGTAAACCGATGCTGCTCGGCATCCGGCCGGAAGATGTCGAAGTCGCGCAATTTGCGAAGGGGCAGGAGACGGCCGGGAGCTTCCCCGCCATCGTCGATATCGTCGAACCAATGGGCGCGGAAACGAACCTGTATCTACAAACCGGCGCGCACACCGTCGTGTGCCGGACGCAGCGTGCGCTGGAGCATAGCGAGGCTGGACGCCGGATGCAGTTCGAGATGGATTTGCGCAAAGTTCATCTGTTTGACCCTGGGTCGACGCTGCGGATTCTGTAATCGCGTAATTTGTTAGGCCGCTGGAATTTGCGCATTTATTTCATCTTGTGTTACAAAGACGATTGCGGGTAATGTGCGGCACGTAAGAAGAAAGGCCCCCGTGAATCAACAACTCCTCTCCGAAATCGGGCGCACCCAACGCCTGGAGATCCTCAACACGCTCAAACGCACCCGCGGCATGTCCGTGAACGAGCTCGTCGAAAAAATGAAGATGAGCTACATGGGGATCAAACAGCATTGCCTCACGCTTGAGCGCGATGGTTATCTCGACACGTGGCGCCGCCCGCAGAAGATGGGACGTCCGGAGATGGTCTACCGCTTAACGAAGCGGACGCATGACCTTTTCCCGTGCGATAGCAATGATCTCACGCTGCAGATCCTTGGATCGGCGAAGGACATCTATGGTCCGAATGCGCCGGAGAAACTTCTGCTCAACGTCTTTGAACGAAAGACGAAGGCGCTGAAGGAGAAGGTTAAAGGCGAGACCGTTGCGGAGCGTGCGCAAGCGCTGGCGAAGGCGCGCGACGCCGAAGGCTACATGTCCGAGTTCACCAGCGGCGAAGGCGGCCCGCAGATCCTCGAATGTCACTCGCCGATAATGAATCTGCTCGAGCAATACCCCATCATCGCGCGGCTCGAGCAGGACGCGGTTCAGGAGATTCTCGGCACGCCCGTTCGGCGCGAAGAAACGCGCACTTCCGGGCAGTACGAGTGCGCGTTCTACTTCGCGGTTTGACCGCGTTTCGGGCGGAATTTTCGCTTTCGCTCCGGAACAAGTTCGCTTGATTGATGGCCCATGCTCCGGGCCTTTCCGACAGCGGTTATCGAGAATCTGCAACCGCTGATCGATGGCGGACGGTTCCCGATCAAGCGCGTCGTCGGCGAAGATCTGGCGGTTGAAGCGGACATCTTCAAGGACGGGCATGATGTCGTCGCGGCGCGGTTGAAGTGGCGAATTCTCGGCGAGTCGCACTGGCACGAAACGGCGATGACGCTTCTGAGCAACGATCGTTGGCGCGGAGTCTGCACCCTGTACGAAAACGCGACCTACGAGTACACGGTCGAGGCTTGGGCCGACAGTTTTGCCGGCTGGCAGCATGAGTTCGCGGCCAAGTTCAAAGCAGGCATCCCGAACCTAACGAGTGAAGCGCTCGAAGGCGCCGCCTTGCTCGATGCCGCTTCGCATCGCGCGGGTGAATCCGCTGACGCGAAGCGCCTTTGCGAACTCTCCGAGCTCATCCGCACGAGTGAGAACGCGCAGATCGATGAGCTCGCTCACTCGGGCGAGCTGGAAGTGTTGATGGCTACATACCCGGATCGCTCCGCGTCGACGCAATACGTTCCCGCGCCGCAAGTCTCCGTCGAGCGGATCGAGGCACGTACTGCCGCCTGGTATGAATTTTTCCCCCGCTCCGCTGAGGGCCGCGCGGATCGCGGCTCGACCTTTCGCGATTGCCTTGGACGCGTCGACGACGCGAAGGCAATGGGCTTCAATGTTATCTACTTCCCCCCCATTCATCCGATCGGTTTCAGCAATCGCAAAGGTCGCAACAATTCCGTGACGAGTGAGCCCGGTGAACCCGGCGTGCCCTACGCGATCGGGAATCGCTTCGTCAACGCGCCGAATGGGGGCGGGCACAAAGACGTCGAGCCCTCGTTAGGCACGCTCGAGGATTTCGACCGGCTGCAGCAGGAAATCCGCGACCGCGGCATGGAGATCGCGCTCGATTTCGCGATCAACTGTTCGCCCGATCACCCATACGTCGAGGCTCATCCGGAGTGGTTCTACAAACGTCCGGACGGCACGATTAAATACGCGGAGAACCCGCCGAAAAAATACGAGGACATCTACCCGCTGAACTTCCGTTGCCCGAACTGGCAGGAGCTCTGGGACGAGATGACGAGCATCATCCTCTTCTGGGCCAAGCGCGGCGTGCGCATCTTCCGGGTCGATAATCCGCACACCAAGCCGGTGCCGTTTTGGGAATACCTGATCTCGCAGGTCCGTGCGCGTTTCCCGGACACGATCTTCCTCTCCGAGGCCTTCACGAAACCTAAGATGATGAAGGCGCTCGCGAAAGCTGGCTTCACGCAGAGCTACACCTACTTCACATGGCGAAACACGAAGTGGGAGTTCACGGAATACTTCACCGAGCTCACGCAGTCGGAAATGAAGGAGTACTTCCGCGGCAATCTCTTCCCGAACACACCCGACATTCTCCCGTTCCATCTGCAGGAAGGCGGCCGGCCCGCGTTCCTCATTCGCTCAGTGCTCGCGACCACGCTTTCAAGCGTCTACGGCATCTACTCCGGCTTCGAGTTGTGCGAGAACGCGGCGCTAAAAGGTCGTGAAGAGTA
>JBJMWV010000210.1:0-6480 GCA_045809985.1 Chthoniobacterales bacterium
CCAGGGGTAATAGGCCGGCTTCAGCCGTTATTAAAACTAAGTTTTTCTTATTGCTGTCAGCCGCGCGTTTGAGCAGCTTCATGTTGACGATGCTCTGGAATACCGCCGCCCGCTTGGGCAACACCAAGGCCACGACCTTGCTCTGGCTGGCCTTGAGCTTGTCGATTATACCGGTGATTTCATCATCGATATCTATATAAATTGTGTCTTTTTCAGGTGTGGCCATTATACGCTTAACATTTTATCAATTTTATCGCGAATTGACCCGCCGCCATGCTCCCGAGCGCGCTATTGAAGATATTGTGATTAGTGTCATGGCCGAGCGTCGGGTTATTAGGTATGAGCTGTCCGGTCGCGTCCTTTAGACCGTCCGTTCCGGAGTAGCGAATCGTTTGCGGATTACTGGAACCACCGACTACGCCCGCCCAGTTAATCCCGTAGCTCTGTTTAGGGTTCGCCGTGACTTCCACGAGGCGCGCTTCGATCATGACCTGCCTGGTTGGCTTGTCGATTTGCACGAGCAGCTTGCGGATCGCGTCGATGTTGCTGCGCGTTTCGCGATAGAACATCGTGTTCGTGCGCTCATCGACCTGCGGCGCGTCGTGGCTCTGGAGCTGTGCGGCGATCAAGGGCGCGGTGTCTTTCGCGCGTGAGTAGCTGAATTGATAGCTGTCGCTCTCGGTCGGCTCAGCGCCGCGTTCGGCCGCGGTCTTGATGTAGTAGACGTTGTCGATCTTATCCATGAAGAGCCCCTTGGCTTTCACGATGATGCTGATCGCCTGCAACGCAGTGACGTCTTCGAGCCGCATCGTCACCGTGGTGTTCGGCGGGATCTGGTCGCTGACGACCATGTTGATCTTAGATTGACGGGCGAGGAGTCGCAGGACCTGGCCGACGTCGTCGCCCTGAAATTCGCGCACACCAACGCCGCCGTTGTCGAGCGCGCTCGGCTCGGCGGTGGTGTCGGCGCTCACTGGCGCAGCAGTGCCGGGAGCCGTCGCTGCTGCGGGCGTCGTGGTCGTGGTCGTGGTGGTCGTGGTTCCGGGCGCACTGGAAGCTTGCACGAGCATCATCGACGGATCGACAGGCTGACTCTTGAGCGAAGGCGCAGGAGCGGTCGATTGCGTTGCTGTGCTGGTGGAAGCGGTCGAGGTGCCCTGTGCCGCGCTCGCCGGACTGGAGAGCGGCGCAGGCGAGCTGAGCTGCGCTTGAGTTACAGACATTGCGCTGAGCAATGCCGCCGCCCCGCAGACGATTTGGTTAAGACGAGTGGACATAGGTTAGTGAGTTTGATGACTGCAAAAGCTTTTAAGCAGAATTGAGGCCAGCTTCAGAAAAAGGCCGAATCCGCTTTGTTGCTTCGCCTGCTTATGATGCAGATGCGATGCCGCGCAGCGCCCTATGCGAGGCCGAATTTTCTCAGCGCAGCGCGGCGAACGCCGCGGTGCTCAAACGTCAGCGCGTTTCGAACTGACGACCCGACCGCTGACCTGCTTGATCTGCGCGTGATGCGTCAGGACATGCACGCGTCCGTCGCTCCCGCGGAAAAACGCGCTCAGGCACCAGCTAATAATGCCGACCACAATCGCGCCCCAGAACGCGCTGCTGAAACGATCGACATGAAACCCCGGCACAAATGTCGGCACCCAGAGAAGCATGAGCGCGTTCACCACCAGGATGAACAGGCCTAACGAGAGCAGGATCAGCGGCGCGCTCAGGATGAGCAGGATTGGCCGGACGAATGCATTCAGGATGCCGAGAAGCAGCGCGGCCGCGATCAGGCTGCCGGTGCTGTCGTAGCGAATTCCGCTGATCACGGCCGATGCGACCATGACCGCCAGCGTCGTAATCGCCCAGCGGAAGAGGAAATGCCTCACGCGCGCAGCGTAGGCGCAAACCCGCGCGCGAGGCAATCGGTTTGCGAAAATCCGCTTGCAAACCACGCTCCCGGGTTTGATCGGTGTGCGACAGATCCAACAGTACCGTGCCTAAGAAAACCAAACCCGAACAGACGAACGCCGCCGCTCAAGACCAACCGGCAACCAGCGCACCTGCGCCTGCCGAAGTGGCACCTGAAATTAAGAAGCCAACGGCGAAAAAGACTGCTGCAAAAAAAGCCACGCCGGACAAGGGAGCCGCAAAAAAGTCTTCCGCGAAGAAGTCGACGAAGAAAACTTCAGCCAAAACCTCGGCATCGGCGAAGCGCGGCACGCATCCGACGGACGAGGAGATTCGCATTCGTGCGTATTTCATCGCGGAACGCCGCCTGCAGATGCGCATGGACGGCGATCCGGGGAACGACTGGATCCAGGCTCGTGAGGAATTGATTGCCGAGCAAAGCGGCAACAAGCCAAACGGCAACGGCTCGCACTAGGCGGCGTTCGCAATTTCCGGAACGCACTCGCGCACTTTCTGCACGAGGCGGTTGATCGCGAATGGCTTCGAGATAAGGCCGCGCACCCGCGGCTCTTTCAACAGTTCCTGCGCGCGTGCTTCGTCCCCTTTGCCTGAAATCAGGATTAACGGCGGAACCACGCGGGGAGGCTGCGCGTTCTCGTAAACTTTGCTGATCAGGAAGAAGAGCATCGCGCCGTCGATCATCGGCATTGAGAAGTCGAAGATCAGCAGGTCGTAGTCGCGCTTGAGCATCAGCTCGAAGGCGTATTCCGGCTTCGGCGACGAGTCGACCATGCACTTGAGCATTGAGGTCAATGCTTCGCGCATCACGCGCACGAGCGTGACTTCGTCGTCGACAATCAGGATGCGCTTCAGCTCTTCGTCAGGCACGAGGTCGACGCTTGCGTAAAACCAGCGCGCGTTTCAAGCTGCAATTCGATGAGCGACGTTTACGACGAGCTGGCAAGTGCGTTACGCGAGCGGCTCGAGATTATCGGCGACGAACAAAGTCGCCAGTCGCCCGACGCGCACATGAAACGGTTGCAGGACGTCTCAGAGCGAATCGAGACGCTCGAGCATCAGTTGCCACCGGACACCGATCCGCAGTTGCGCCACTTTCTGCAGCGGCGCAGCTACACGAAAGCCCTGGAGTTGATTAGCGAGAGTACAACTCGACGATCAACTGCTCGTTGACCATCGGCTGGATCTCTTCGCGGCTTGGGATGCGCGAAACCTTGCCCTTGAGCGCATCGCGATCGGCGACGAGCCAATCCGGCACCGGCGCGATCTGCGTGAGTTCGAGATTGCGCAGCGCGAGCTGACGCGATTTCGGCTTGTCCTTCACGCTGACTTCATCGCCTGACTTGCAGGTGAAGGAAGCGATGTTCACGTTCTTGCCGTTGACCTGCACGTGACCGTGCGAAACCAACTGACGCGCCGCGCTGCGAGTGTTAGCGAGACCGAGGCGGAAAACGACGTTATCGAGACGCGTTTCGAGAAGCTGGAGCAGCGTCTCACCGGTAACGCCACGACGCGTCAATGCCGTTTGGAAGATGCGGCGGAATTGCTTCTCGAGCAGCCCATACTGGTAACGAAGCTTCTGCTTCTCGCCGAGCGCGACCGCGTAGTCTGATTGCTTGCGGCGGGAGCCTTTCGGTCCGTGCATGCCCGGCGGATAATTCTTCCGCTCGAGGGATTTCGATGGTCCAAAGAGCGGGACGCCATAGCGCCGCGCGACTTTGGTTTTTGGTCCGGTGTATCTGCCCATTTAAGAAAGTAAGAATTAGGAAGTAAGAATCAGACGCGGCGCTGTTTCGGCGGACGGCAGCCGTTGTGCGGAACCGGGGTGACGTCGCGAATGACGGTGAGATCGAGACCGATCGCCTGTAATGCGCGGACGGCGGATTCGCGACCGGCACCCGGTCCGCGAACGAGAACTTCGACTTCCTTCAATCCGTGGCCCATCGCCTGACGCGATGCGTCCTGCGCGACCATCTGCGCCGCATACGCCGTGCTTTTACGCGAGCCTTTGAAGCCAACCTTACCCGCGCTCGACCACCCGAGGACGTTGCCGTTCATGTCGGTGATCGTGACGATCGTGTTATTAAAGGTGGAGAGAACGTGCGCGACGCCGGAATGGATGTTCTTCGAGCCCTTGGCCTTGATGATCTTGACCGGCTCAACATGATTCGGATCGAGCGAGAGATTTTCTTTCGGCGCTTCAGCGGCCGGAGCGGCTTCGTCCTTCTTCGCCTTTGGGGCTTTCTTCGCCGGCTTCGGAGCGGCAGGCGCAGCCGTCTCGGCTGCTGGAGCAGCAGCGGCCGGTGCTTCTGCGGCCGGGGTCGCTACTTCAGGCGCGGGCGCTGGTGGCGGCGCTGCGGCGGTTGACGCTTCGGGCGCGCCAGCTTCCGGTGCTGCTGCGGCCGGTTTCTTTTTCGCCGCGGGCTTCTTCTCTTGTCCTTCTGCCATCTTTAAATCCTGTTCTATGTCTTGCCGGCCTTGGCGTCCTTGTTGCGGATCACGCCAACCGTCTTGCGCGGTCCCTTGCGCGTGCGCGCGTTGGTCGAAGTCCGCTGGCCACGCACCGGTAATCCGCGACGATGCCGGATCCCACGATAGCAATTAATCGCCTGCAGCCGCTTGAGATTGCTCTGCAACTCGCGCCGGAGATCGCCTTCGATCGTGACCTTGTTATCCGTGATCGCATGAATGATGTCGTTGAGCTGTTGCGGCGTCAGTTTATTCGCGCGCAGGTTCGGATCGATGTTCGTTTGCTCCAGGATCCGCTTGGCCGTCGTCGGCCCGATTCCATATATATAAGTGAGTGACGCTTCGATGCGCTTCTCCGACGGAATCTCAACTCCAAGTAGTCGTGGCATAAATGTTCTAGCCCTGGCGCTGTTTATGGCGCGGGTTCTTGCAGATCACGCGCACAACGTTCTTGCGCTTAACGATCTTGCACGCTTCACAAAGTCTCTTCACTGAGGGTCGCACTTTCATGGTCCGAAAAAAGGAAACGCGGAGATCATCTCCACGTCGTCACTGCGCGCGGCACGATGTCCGCGGCAAATCGCAGGGTGGAACCGTTAGCAGAACTTTCTGCCGTCGCAACCGTAATCACTTCAGTTGCGCCTTTCCGTTCAAGGTGAGGATCTCCGGCTCGTCGCGCGTAATCAAGACAGTGTGCTCGAAGTGCGCGGACGGCATCCCGTCGGCCGTGCAAACCGTCCAGCCGTCGTCCATCAAACGGACCGCTGCCGTGCCGGCGTTGATCATCGGCTCGATCGCGAGCGTCATGCCGGCTTTCAACTTCGGACCCGAACCGCGCTTGCCGTAGTTCGGCACCTGCGGCTCTTCGTGGAGCTTTCGACCGACACCGTGGCCAACGAATTCGCGCACCACTGAGAAGCCATTGTTCACTGCTTCGCTTTCAATTTCCGAACAAAGATCACCCAGCCGCACGCCGTCGCGTGCGAAAGGAATCGCGCGGTTCAGCGCTGATTGGGTCACGCGCATCAATTTTTCAGTGCGTTCATCGATCATCCCGACTGCAACGGTCGTCGCCGTATCCCCCACCCAGCCGTTCTCAATCACGCCGATGTCGAGCTTCACGATGTCACCGTATTGAATGCGGCGCTGACTCCCGATTCCGTGCACGATCTCGTCGTTGATCGAGATGCAGATGTTGCCAGGGAAAACGCGATGCCCAAGTCGGTAGCCAAGGAACGCGCTCTTCACGCCGGCTTCCTCCATTAGATCAGCCGCGAACTGATCGACTTCCTTCGTCGAAATACCGGGGCGAATAAGGCCGCTGACCTTCTCGCGAATCTCGCTCGCGGTGCCGCAAGCCTGCCGCATCTTCTCGATCTCGCGACCGCTCTTGATCGGGATCATGCCGCCGCCTGTTCGATCAGACGTGAGATGTCGGCGAAAACTGCGTCGCGATCTCGATTCCCGTCGATCTTTCGCAGCACGCTTTGCTTCTGATAAAATTCACCGAGCGGCTGCGTCTTGTTGTTAAATTCGTTCAGACGCGTCTCGAGCACTGTCGCATCATCGTCTGTGCGCCTAACGAGTGGTCCATCACAATACGGGCAAACCGCGCGCTCGGAAAACACCGCCGCGTTTTCTGCCGTGGTGAAACCGCAGGACTGACATTGCAAACGATGCGCGATGCGGTCGCGAATGGTCTCGGCAGAAACATCGAGCCAAATCGCGAGATCGAGCGGCGTGCGATGCCGCTGCAAGACAGCCTGCAACGCTTCAGCTTGAGGGATGGTGCGCGGGAAGCCATCGAAGACAAAACCGTGCGCGCCATGAAGCCGCACGTAGTCCTCGATAAGCTCGTTGATGACCTTGTCCGGCACGAGCTCGCCGTGCTTCGTCTGCTCAGCGACTTCAAGGCCGAGCAGCGTGCCGAGTTCCATCTCGCGACGAATGATCGCGCCCGATGAAGTGACCGGAATTCCGAAGTGCCGAGTGATCATCTCGGCTTGTGTTCCTTTGCCCGAACCGGGCGCGCCGAGGAGAACGAGTCGCCGTTTCACTTAGCGACCGTAAACGAAAATAGCGACACCGCCGATC
>JBJMWV010000211.1:0-7340 GCA_045809985.1 Chthoniobacterales bacterium
CTGTTCGGCTACGTTGCATTAGCCAACTACCTCGGGACCGGCGCGCTCAGAGCGGCGTATCTCGCGGTGCTGCTCTATGCCGCGGCCGGAATCCTCGAAGGACTCCTCTTCTTTGCCCTTCAGATCCGGCCGCTCGCGTTCCTTGCGGTAGTCCGTCATCACCGGCCGATGCTCCGGCGAAGGATCGCGCGGGGCATCCATGTGATCGCGTTTGTCCTGTGGGTCTTGCTCTCGTTAGGCGCGTTCTCGTTACGGGAAGCGGTGATCGGTCGCGCGGTCAGCTTCATCGACGCGGAAGTGACGGTGCGTTCGCTCCATCTCTCGTTAGGCGCGGCGCTTGCCTTTGCGCTGACGATTTGGATCACGCTCGTGCTCTCGCGGTTCCTTCGCTTCATGCTCGAGGAGGAGGTCTACGATCGTTTCCGTCTCGCTCGTGGATCGGCTTACGCGGTGTCGACCCTCGTCCACTACGTGATCCTGCTCGTCGGTTTCTACGCCGCGCTCGCGGCTCTTGGCGCCGACATGACGAAGTTTGCGATCCTCGCCGGCGCGTTTGGCGTCGGCATCGGCTTTGGTCTGCAGAACATCTTCAACAACTTCTTCTCCGGGCTGATCCTTCTCTTCGAGCGGCCGGTGCAGGTCGGCGATGTGATCGAGGTCAGCGGACTCACAGGCGTTGTGCGGCGAATCGGGATTCGCGCGAGCATCATCGCGCTGCCGGATAGCTCACAGCTGATCATTCCGAACGGGCAACTGATTGCAGATAAGGTGACGAATCGGACCGTATCGAGCCGGCAGAAGCGGATGGAACTGCGAATCCGAGTGGCGTATGGCAGCAACCCGCAAGAAGTGATCGACCTCCTGACCAAAACCGCCGAGGCGCACCCGAAGGTCGCGAAGAATCCCGCGCCGGATGCGTTGCTCAAGGAGTTCGGGCCGGATGCGCTGCTCTTCGACGTCGGCTTCACCACGGACGACGTCGCGCATTTTCCCGCGATCCAAAGCGAGGTCGCCGTGGCGGTGAACGCCGCACTACACGACGCCGGAATCGCTATTCCCTACCGGCAGCGCATGGGCCATCTCGAAAGCGGCGCAACTGAGGCAGCCCTCGTTAGGTCCGAAAATCGCGGAGGGCTGCCCGACAAAAAAGAAGGGTTTGCAGCTAACGAATCGCTAGCTGCAAACCCCCTCGAAAACTGAACTGAACGAACTACGCGCTCGGAGATGGAGAAGGCGAAGGACTCGCTCCGCCGCCGGATTCGTCAGAGCTCTTCTTCTTCGAGCTGGAGCTCTTCTTTGTGCTGCTCTTCTTACTGGATGAGCTGCTGGTCGACTTCGTCTTGGACGCTTGGGTCGAGCTTGGGCTGCTGGTGGTCGACGTCGTTGAGCTGCTCTTGGTTTCGCAAGAGGAGAACAACGCGACGGTCGCCAGGCAAACGATCGTGGTAAGGATGGATTTTTTCATAGGTGTGGATTGGAAGGCCCGAGATACTTCACAGGGAGGTATCACAGCAAGCCTTTAAATCTCCTTTCGCAGCTGAATGCCTAACTGGTTCCTTCTACTCTGCTCGCAGCGCAATCATCGGATTCACGCGCGTCGCCCGCCGGGCGGGGACTAAAATGGAACCCGCGGCGACTGCGCAGAGCATTCCAACGACTGCGCAGTAAATCCACAGAACGTCACGTGGGTTCACCTTGAACAGGAAATTCTGCAGGGCCGCGGTTCCGACGAAGCCGAGCATCACAGCGACGGTGCCCACACCGATGCTTAGCCCGATCGCGAGCTGCCATGCGCCTTGCCGGAAAACCATACGGAGGATGCGTGCGGCGTCGGCGCCGAGCGCCATCCGAATCCCGAACTCCTGCATCCTCTGGTTCACCGAGAAGCTCATCACGCCGTAGAGGCCCACCGCAGCGAGCACGACGGCGACCGCGCCAAAGATGGTGAAGAGCGACGCGGTGATGCGATTCACGCCAAGGATCTCATCGTGCAGTCGCGCGGGCGTGCCGCCGAAGTAGGTCGGCAGATTGGAATCGATGCGGCTGACGGCTTGTCCCAACGTGATCGCGAGCGAGTCCGCGCGCTGACCGGGATGTGGCCTAACGACCATGGTGACAAATTGTGGTGCCGGCGGTACGCCTAGCAGAGGCATGTAGAATCCGGTGCTGTCGGTCTGCTGATTGAACGGGCCCTGCATCAGCATGTCAGGGACGACGCCGACAATCGTCCGCCACGGCCGCGGAGTAGCCGCATTGAATGGACGAACGCGCCGCCCGAGCGGGCTCTCGTTCCCGAAATACTTCCGCGCGAAGCTCGTGTTCACGATTGCGACCGGCTGCTTTGAATCGACGTCGTCGATCGTGAAGTCGCGGCCTTCCATGATCTTCACGCCGAGGGTGGTGAAGTATTGATCCGACACGGATTCGAAGTTGCCGCGCGGACGATCGCGATCCGTCACATACGTCTGGCCGTCGACCTCGTATTGATTAAACGCCGCGAAAGTCATGCGGAAGCGGTCCGTCATCGCGGCGCTTTCGAAGGCGGAGTTCGAGCGCAATTCGCGCAGAGCATGCACGAAGAACTGCTGACGCGCTTCCGGCGTTGGGTAGTCGCCTTCAAACAATCCCATCCGTGCGCTGTAGACGCTCTCTTCGTCGTAGCCGTAGTCGAGCTTGATCTGGTTGCGCACGGATTTGATCTGCAACGTCGCTGCGATCAGCAGGGCGGCAGTCAGCGCAATTTGTCCGACCACCAGCACGCGCGTCAGCGCATTCACGAGACGACTGCTATTACCGCGCCCGCCTTCTTTCATGACTTCCGCCGGGCTCGCTCGGGAGCTCAGGAGCGCGGGGATCAGCCCGGAGGCGAGTGTCGCGACCAGCGTAATCGCGAGAGTAAAGAGCAGGACTTTGCCGTCGATCGCGAAGGAGACCCAGTACGGTAACGGGAACGGCAGCGCGTTGGTCGCACGAACAAGCAGGCCCACCGCCCACTGCGCGAGCAACACGCCGGCAACCGCGCCGAAACCGGCGACGAGCAGGCTCTCAGTCAGCATCTGCCGAACGATCCGCCAGCGCGTCGCGCCGAGTGCGCCGCGGATTGCGAGCTCCTTGGCGCGCAAAGCAGCGCGACCAAACTGCATGTTCATCACGTTCACGCACGCGATGAGCAGAACGACGATGACCGCGCCGAGCATGGCGTAAACGGTCTGGCGCAGCTGCGGTCCGGTGAAGCTTTTCAGGAGAGGCTGAACGCTCGCGGAAGTGAGCTGGCCATTCGTCTTCGGGTAATCTTTTGCCAGGCGGCGCGCGATCTCGATCGCGTCGACATTCGCCTGGTCGAGGCTCACGCCGGGTTTCAACCGCGCCATGATCGCGGGACCGTTTGCCTGCGCCGCGGGATCTTCCCGCGCCTTGAGCGGAAACTCGTTGTAGAGAGGAACCCAGAGTTGCTCGGAAATTGGAAAGGCGAAGTTCTTCGGCATCACGCCAACGATCGTGGCTGCCTTGCCGTTGATGCGAATTGGCTGGCCGACGATGTTCGGGTCGCCGCTGAAATCGCGCTGCCAAATCGAGTAACCGAGTATCGCAACCTTCTCCGCGCCTGGCTTGTTGTCGTCGGCGGTGAAGTCGCGGCCAAGGATCGGAGAGACGCCGACGATGCGGAAGAAATCCTCCGTGACGTAGCCGCCGGTGTAGCGAGTCGGATTGTTTTTGTAGGCGACGTTTACGGTCGAGCCGTTCAGGTAGGCGCTCATCATCGAGAACGACTGCTGCGCCGCACGGAGATCCTCATAGTCCTGCGCGGTCGGGATGTTCCCGTTACCGTTGTTGTTCTGGTTCGCCGTCGCCTGTGGATCGATCAAGCCAAGGCTGACAAGCTGTTCTGGATTGGCGAACGAGAAGCCGCGCAGCACGAATGCATTCACCACTGTGAATTGCGTCGTCACTCCGCAAATCCCGAGTGCGAGGACGGTGATGGCGAGAAGGCAGAACGTCTTCTCCTTCGTCAAAACGCGGAACCCAATACGCAGGTCCTGAAAGAATGATTCAAAGAACATACCGGTTGGGTGAGTGGTTGGAGGCGATTCGGGCGAGCGCGACGGCTTCTACTCGTTAGGCGCGCGGAGCCGTCGTATGGTCGGTTAGACTTGTGGCTGCGCTGCGCCTGCGCTCTGGATCATCGAGGTTGGGCGGCCGAAGTTGGTTGGAATGTTGAACGGCTGCAGCGTGATCTGAATCATCGAGAAGAAGCCGGCCGCGATGAGCAGGCTGTAAACAAGGATTTCTGAAGCGCTGCGTTCCTTCTCTTCCGAGCGCATGATCATTGCGTAGGTCGATTCGAATATTTGGAGATCAGGTGTGTTGGTTTTCATGGCGTTAGGTTGGTTGATGACGTGCTATTGCATTGCGCATGCCAGTGACTCTGCTGGTTTGTAAGCCACTGATGAAGTGAGGCTTGGTCCGCCGTCCGATTTCTTCAGCCACCTGCTGAATGTAACGACCGCGGGATTTGCGATTTCGTTTTCGGGACGATGGAAACCGCAACGGCGCGCTGCCTGAACAAAGCTCATGTCTTTAGGTGTGATGCGTGAGCCGGCGAGATCGGATTCAAACTTTTGCATCTGCGAGACGACTCGTTAGGCCGCGCTACGTAGAAGTGACGTCGCTCGCGCGCGTCGTTTGTCTAACGAGACATCGAGATCGCCGTATCACCGCGAGACACTCGATAGCGGCCAGATTTTTTGCTGTCCGTTAGGCTACGACACTGTCATAATACGTCTCTTGTCACTGAGCGGGAATCCGGCAGTTCGGCTCCACGGCTCTAAGATAAAACAGCCCGAACACCCGTAACCCTTATGCAGATGTTTTCACCGACCCGGAGAAACGAACCATCGTCGCCATCTCCTACTGAACCGAACAACGGCGTCTCCCAAGCGCAGCCTGCACCTCCGGTCACTCCGGTCCCGTCGTCGCGCGGCGGCATTCTTTCCGCCGGCGTCTCGATCGAAGGATCACTGACTTTCGGTCAAGAGCTGACCATCGACTGCCGCGTCGATGGCACGATCAATTCTGAAGGGCGGCTGACGATCGAAAAGAACGCGCACGTCACGGGCGAGGTTCGCGCGGGATCGGTGACGCTCTTCGGTACGGTCGACGGCAACGTCACTGCGGGTGAACGCTGCGAATTGCGCGCCGGGTGCACGCTGCGCGGCGATATCGAAGCGCCGCGGCTCGTGGTTGATGATGACGCGACTTTTGTCGGTAGCGCGAAAATCACCAAGCGCGCAAAACCGGCACCTGCGGAATCTCCGTCGGCGTAGCGTCTCGGCTACGACGAGTACTTCGCGTAAACCGCGAGGACCGGATAGTAGCAGCGGTTCTTGCTGAAGTAATCGCTCACGAATCCGTTCTTCGTCCGCAGCTCGACATGGCCTGCGCCGCCGCTGCCGTGACCGTAAACGATCACTGCGCCAACCGGCGCCGCGTACGGATCGCGCATCGACAGCTTCCGGAAACCGTAATTCTGCACGAGTTCATCACCGGCCTGGCAGGCGTAGCTCGTCTTCGGGTAGGAGCTGACCGCGCCTGAGGCGACGAGCGCTTCCTTTACATAGCGCCAGCAGCGGGCCTTTGTCCGCGCGTTCGCGCGCTCTTGCGCAATCGTGGCTGCGCGTCGGAGGCGCGGGTCGATCCGAGCATCCACCAGCGCATCAGGATGAATGACACCGTAGTACCGATGAATGATGCGCGTCTTGGAGACTTTGTTCCCAGCGACGCGGTAATAGAAATAGTTCTTCGACTGCGTGACGCCTTCGCCACGAGCGGTGACAGACGTTACGAGAATTGATAGGAGACCCAGCAGCGCTAGGAGAAGCGGTCTTGGCACGCGCCCGTTTAGTGCAATGGACGTGCCATTGTCACCAACTTTTTTCACGTTCTTTCGCTGCGCGTAATCAGCGACTGTTCAGTGGGTTCGCGATGTTCCACCTGCACAGACTCGCGCGAAGACGCTGCGCATTGTAATCACATTCGTGACCCAATCGGCTCAACAGCTACGCGCAGCAGAGGAATTCTTTCACCTGAAAATTCCACTCACGCGCGCCATGGGCGTCCGCGTCGCAGAGGATGATGAGAATGGATTTGCGATCGAGGCGCCGGTCGCAATGAATCACAATCATCTCCACACGGCATTCGGCGGAAGCATCAACGCAGTCGCAACGCTCGCCGCATACGGCTTCCTGTGGCTCGAACTCAGAGACTCCGCCATTGAGCTCGTGGTTGCAGAAAGCTCGATCCGCTTCATCGCACCGATTCGCCAAACGATTCGCGCGGTTTGCCTGCCGGTTGACAATGAATTGATCACGGGCTTCAAAGCTGATCTCGCCGAAAAGGGAAAATCCCGAATTCGCCTGCACGTGCGTGTCGAAGGAAACGGCGTGCGCGCGGCGGACTTTGCGGGGACGTTCGTCGCGCTGAGAAAAACGCGCGCAGATCACTCAGGTCCGGCGTAATCCACAGCGAAACGGCGCGCGCTTTCCAGCGGGCGTGAAGCAGTCGAGATTACGCACGCAAGTGGAACCGATCCGGACAATCAAACTGCGCTGGTTACATGGCGCGCTCGGCGACGTCTCGTATCACCTGACGCGCGTGCACTTTTGTCGTATCGCGAAAGCAGCGTGGCAGCCGGCAGTCAACGCGTATCGCTGCGAAAGCTGCGTACGGATTTGCGTCGATCTTGCGGGGGTGGAGAAATCAGAGATCGACCTCACGGTCGAACCGCGACGTGTGCTGGTGCAGGGAACGCGCGATGTTCCTGAACCGCGTGACGATGAAGGTCGCGCGCTGCAGACGATCGCGATGGAAATCGATTACGGACCGTTCTCGCGCGAACTCGAGCTGCCGACGGAAGTTGATGTTGCGCTGGTCCGGGCCGAGCAACGCAATGGTCTGCTCTGGATCATCCTGCCGTTAAAAACATCGTGAGCGACGAACCGCAAAGCGCGCTGCAATCCGGACCAGCTCCGGGATCCGCTGTTTCGCCTAACGAAAGCAACGAAACCGGGACGAGCACTGGCGGAAAGATTCCCGACGTTCTCTCGATTCTGCCCGTTCGCAGCTTCGTCGTTTTTCCGGGAACGATCGCGCCACTGCAGGTCCGGCGCGCCGCTTCGATCAAGCTGCTCGATGAGACATTACCGCAAAGCAAAATCGTCGGCGTCATCACGCAGCGGGACGAGAACGTCGACGCGCCGCAGCCGCAGGATTTGTACCACGTCGGGACCGCGGTGATGGTGATGAAGCTACTCCGCCAATCGGAGGACCACGTGGTCGCGATC
>JBJMWV010000212.1:0-2418 GCA_045809985.1 Chthoniobacterales bacterium
CATTCCTTATGATCCGGCCGCTCATAAACCAACACATCATCACTCTGCGGCGTGCCTACTTTGTGGAAGTAGACCTTGTGATTGTAGTTCGCCGCCTTGAGCTGATCGGCGCTCGGTTCGTCGTAGCGACTGTAGAACAGGCCGGTGCCGTCATGGTTCCAACTGGCGCTCGCGAATTTGATCCACTTCAGCTCGTCCTCGAGATCCTTGCCGCTCTCGATGTCGCGCACTTTCCATTCCTGCCAATCCGAACCCGCGCGCGCGATTCCGTAGGCGAGGCGCTTGCCGTCATCGGTTACATCAGTGCCGGTCAACGCTGCGGTGCCATCGGCGAGCAGCGTGTTCGGGTCGAGCAACACCTTTGGATTGCCCGGCAGCTCCGTGTCGGTGAAGAGCACGCTTTGGTTCTGCAGACCCGTGTTCTTCGCGAAGAAGTAGCGGCCACCTTCGCGCGACGGCACGCTGTACTTCTCGTAGTTCCAAAGCTTCGTGAGCTGCTCGTTGATCTTCTTCCGCTCCGGAATTTTGTCGAAGTAATCGCCGGTGATCTTGTTCTCCGCATCGATCCACGCGCGCGTCTCGGGTGAGTCGGCGTCCTCCAGCGGGCGATAAGGATCCGCGACCTTCGTCCCGTGATAATCATCCACCTGATTACTCTTCGGCGCGGGCGGATACTTGAACGGCTGGTCCTTCGCGAAGGCGAGCGCGGCGGTCAGAAAAAGAGCGGCAACGAAGCGGCGTTTCATCGTGCGTGTGAGATAGCTTCGATCCGCGGACGGGGCAATGTCTTGCGGACGCGGGCGAGTTCGCGAAATTGCCCGCCCTTCGATGCTCACGATTTCACAAGTCACGAAAGCCTTCGGCGGGCGCACTCTTTTTGAAGATGCGTCGCTGCAGGTGAATCGCGGCGATCGTATCGGCCTCGTCGGACCGAACGGCGCGGGCAAGTCGACGCTGTTTTCGTTGATCCTCGATGAGGCGTCGCCGGACGAGGGCAAGGTCTCCATCGAAAAGTCGGCGAGCGTTGGGTTCCTGCCGCAGGAGAGCGCGCCGGCCGGCGATGAGACGGTGCTGAAACTTGCGTGCGGCAATTACGACGAGCACAGCGATTGGGATGTCGAACCGAAGGCGAAACGGATCCTGCACGGGCTCGCGTTTCGTGAATCGGATTTCGAGCGGCCGGCGAAGACTTTGAGCGGCGGCTGGGTCATGCGCGCGCATCTCGCACGCTTGCTTGTACAGGAGCCAGATCTGTTGCTGCTCGATGAGCCGACGAACCATCTCGATCTCGAGTCGCTCGTCTGGTTCCAGGAATATCTGAAGAGCTATGCGGGCGCGATTCTCATCATCTCGCACGATCGCGAATTCCTGAATCAGCTCGTCGGCTCGATTGTCGAGATCTCGCGACGGCAGCTCATGCGCTACCGCGGGAATTGGGAGAGCTACATTGAGCAGAAAGCTGCGCGCGAAGAGCAGCACGCCGCGGCGTACAAGAATCAGCAGAAGGAGATCGCGTCGCTGCAGCAGTTCGCCGATCGCTTCCGCGCGAAGGCGAGCAAAGCGTCGCAAGCGCAGAGCAAGCTGAAGCAGATCGACCGCATGGATAAAATTGACGCGCCGCTCGCGAACGAGAAGACGGTGCACTTCCGTTTCCCTCAGCCGCAGCGCAGCGGGCATCGCGTGATTAAGCTGGAGAACGTCGATCACGCTTACGGAGATCTTGTTGTTTATCGCAGCTTAGAGTTCGAAGCGGAACGGGGACAGCGCACGGTCTTGGTCGGGCCGAACGGCTCGGGCAAGTCGACCTTGCTCAAGTTG
Organism: Chthoniobacterales bacterium; assembly: GCA_045809985.1. Classification (GTDB taxonomy): domain Bacteria; phylum Verrucomicrobiota; class Verrucomicrobiia; order Chthoniobacterales; family UBA10450; genus JACCTI01. The sequence continues at coordinate 1,819 of JBJMWV010000212.1, forward strand.
CTCGCGGGAGTGCTCGACGTGCAGAGCGGCACGCGCGAACTCGGGCACAACGTGAAGGTCGGCTATTTCTCGCAGTATCGCAGCGACATGCTGAATCCGATGATGACCGTGCTCGACTCCGCGCGCGACATGCCGAACCCGGTTTCGGAGCAGGTCGCGCGAACGGTGCTCGGCTCGTTCCTCTTCCGCGGCGACGATGTCTTCAAAACGACAGGCGTGCTGAGCGGCGGTGAGAAGACGCGGCTAGCACTCGTTAGGCTATTGCTCGATCCGCCGAACTTGCTCCTGATGGACGAACCGACGACGCACCTTGATGTCGGCAGCATTGATGCGCTCGTCGGCGCGCTGAAGCAGTACGACGGCACGCTGATCTTCATCAGCCACGACGTCTACTTCATCCGCGCCGTCGCGAAATCCGTCCTGCACATCAACGTCGGCCAGCTCACACCCTACGCAGGCGATTACGATTATTACCTGGAGAAATCCCGCGCGACATCGGAACGCGGTGCGCTCGTTGCGGGCGACAAGTTGCAAAACGCGCAGCCGACGAATGGCGCCGTGGCGCGACCAGCCGCTGCCCAGGCACTTGGGTTACGTGAG
>JBJMWV010000213.1:0-2379 GCA_045809985.1 Chthoniobacterales bacterium
GGTGAGCAGGATTGGCCGCTCATCATCGATGATGAGAATTCGTCGATTCTCCTTCGTCATGGCGCGGGGTGACCGCCGCTACTTGTGGCCAATGACCGGAAGAGCAACGGTGGTGACGAGGGATGAGGAAGCAGAATCATGGCGCGCCTCCAGCCGGCCGCGATGAGCTTCGATGATATTGCGGGCTCGATGCAGTCCAAGCCCATACTGGCCGTGCTTCAGCTTGCGGAATGGTTCGCGCCCCCACTGTGCGGTGGATTCAGCAAAAGCAGTTTTCGGTTCCGTGATCGTGATGCGCAGTTCGCCATCCGACTCTGCGGCGATGTTGATTTTCCCCGCGGCGCGTCCGTGCTGAAACGCGTTTGAGATTAACTCGACGATCGCTTGCGGAAGAATCTGCGGATCGATGCAGATGACGCTGTTGTTGACGTTCAGGCGCCACTCGATCTCTGAATTCTTCTCGGCAAACTGGCTCGCCACCTTGCTTTGCAGATCTTCCAGAAACATCCCCGCCTCGTACGACATCTCGTTCAGCTTCGGGGAAGCGAGCGACGAGGTTAGGCGTTGCAAGGCCGTGCTCATCTCGCCGAGCATTCCGCGAAGGCGCTGGACCTCCTCTTTTACTTCGCCTTCGCCAGCAATCTCTTTCAAGTAGGCGGACTGAAGCTCGGCGGCGTTGAGTTGATTGCGCAAATCATGGCTGAGTTGGCGCAGGAAGTTGACGACCGTCGGCATCGGCACGTCCAGATCGTCGGATTGTTTTGGCGCTGGTGCGGACATCGACTCAGTTACGTTAGCTGGATGCACGGAAGAATCTCGCCGTCGCGGGCTGATCGGCATTCGACGACGACACGTTCGCATCATTCACCGCTGCATGCCGAAGCACGTGGTAAACATCTTCCGGATCGGCGCCGAGCTTCTGTGCGATCTGCTGCACCGTTTCGCCGGGCGGGTTCGGCAATCGTTCCAGAACGCGCTGCTGCAACTTCAACACTTCAGTCGCGGCCTTCTTGCCAGCTTCGACACCGGGCTGGTGATAAGCGTTAACGTTCACGAGCGATCCGTAGAAGCCGACCGCACGTTCGTAGAGCGCGATCAATGCGCCCACCGTGAACGCATTCACGTCAGGGACGCTGATCGTGATCGATTCGCGGCCGCCTTCGTAGAGCGCGGCGCGTGTGCCGCGGAGAAATCCGTGCAGATAATCACCGGCCGTGACGCCGGGCTCTACGTCGAAGCGCGGCGTTTGCCGATCCTTCCGCACTTCAATAAATGTGACGAAGAAGTTGAGCACACCGTCCCGGAGTTGCTGCACATACGCGTGCTGATCGGTCGAGCCTTTGTTGCCGTAGACGGCGATGCCCTGATGCACGGTGTTCCCGTCGAGGTCCTCCGCTTTGCCTAACGACTCCATGACGAGCTGCTGCAGGTAGCGACTGAAGAGAAGCAGGCGATCCTTGTAGGGGAGAATAACCATGTCCTTTTCGCCACGGCCGTTGCCTGCGTAATGCCACATGAGCGCGAGGAGCATCGCGGCGTTCTTTCGCGCATCTGCTTCGCGGGTGTGCTTGTCCATCGCCGCTGCCCCGGAAAGGAAAGTGTCGATATCGATGCCTTGCAGTGCAGCCGGCAACAATCCCACTGCGCTCATCACTGAAGTGCGGCCGCCGATCCAATCGAACATCGGGAAGCGCGCGATCCAGCCGCCTTTCTCCGCAACTTTGTCGAGCTCACTGCCGATGCCCGTTACCGCGACAGCATGCTTCCCGAAATCTAACCCGGCTTGCCGGTAGCGATGCTCCGCTTCAAGCATGCCGTTGCGTGTCTCCTTCGTGCCGCCCGATTTCGAGATCACGATCACGAGCGTCGCGCCTAACGAGTCGCCGAGTTGCGCAAAGACGCGGTCGAATCCGTCGGGATCGGTGTTGTCGAAGAAGTAGGGCTTCATCGGATCGCGCGCACTACCGAGCGCATCCGCCACGAACTGCGGACCGAGCGCCGATCCGCCGATCCCGATCAGAAGCAGATTACGAAAACGCTTCTCCGCATGCACACGCGCGACGAATTCTTTGATCCGCCGATTCGTCTCCGTGACATCGCCGCGCAACTGTTCGTTAGGCGCGAGCTCCGGAGCCCGCAACCAATAGTGGCCGACCATCCGTTGCTCATCCGGATTCGCGATCGCGCCAGCCTCGAGCTCGCTCATCGATGCGAAGGCACGCTCCACGCGCGGCCGCATCTTCGCGAAGAAATCGTCCGGAAAACGCATCCGGCTGATGTCGAGGGAGAACCCGACATCGTCGTAGCTGACGAAGTATTCCTGAAACCGTGACCAGAGCGATGACGCGCTCACATGTGGTCGATAATGTTCTGGCCGAA
>JBJMWV010000214.1:0-2887 GCA_045809985.1 Chthoniobacterales bacterium
CCGAGATGCTCGATCTCGTCATCGTGGACGGTCACGCGAAAGGAATCATCGCGCGCAACCTGATCACCGGTGCGATCCACGCGCACGCCGCCGATGCGGTCGTGCTCGCGACCGGCGGCTACGGCAATGTCTTCTTCCTTTCGACAAACGCGCGCGGTTGCAACGTGACCGCAACATACCGCGCCTACAAAAAGGGCGCGCTCTTCGCGAATCCCTGCTTCACGCAAATCCATCCGACCTGCATCCCGGTCGCCGGCGACTACCAATCGAAACTGACTTTGATGTCGGAGTCGCTTCGCAATGACGGCCGCGTCTGGGTTCCGAAGAAGCAGGACGACAAGCGTAAACCCGGTGAAATTCCAGACGCCGATCGCGATTATTACCTCGAGCGGAAGTATCCGAGCTTCGGCAATCTCTCGCCCCGCGACATCTCATCGCGCGCCGCGAAAGAAGCTTGCGACGATGGCCGCGGTGTCGGTCCGGGAGGTCGCGGCGTGTTCCTCGATTTCGCCGACGCAATCAACCGTCTCGGAGAACCGACGATCCGCGAACGCTACGGCAACCTCTTCGACATTTACGAAAAGATCACCGGCGAGAATGCCTACAAGCAGCCGATGCGCATTTATCCGGCGGTGCATTACACGATGGGCGGGCTATGGGTTGACTACAATCTGATGAGCAACATCCCCGGCCTGCACGTCATTGGGGAAGCGAACTTCTCCGATCACGGCGCGAATCGCCTCGGCGCCAGCGCGCTCATGCAGGGCCTCGCCGATGGCTATTTTGTCCTGCCGTATACGCTCCCGATCTATCTCGCAGGGCAGATCGGCAAACGTCCGAGCGTCGATCATCTAGAGTTCAAGAAAGCCGAAGCCGACGTGCGCGGACGCGTAACGAAAATCATCGGCGTAAACGGCAACCGCAGTCTCGATTCACTCCATCGCGAGCTCGGCCTTTTGATGTGGGACAAGTGCGGCATGGCGCGCAACGCGGCGGGTTTGCGCGAAGCGCTGAATCGCATTCCTGAATTGCGCGAAGAGTTTTGGAACAACGTGCGCGTACCCGGCACGGGCGAGGAATACAACCAGTCGCTCGAGCGCGCCGGCCGGGTCGCCGACTACATGGAGTTCGCGGAGTTGATGTGCATCGACGCCTTGCAGCGCGATGAATCATGCGGCGGACATTTCCGCGAGGAACATCAGACACCCGACGGCGAAGCGTTGCGCAACGACGAGAACTTCGCCGCGGTCTTCGCGTGGGAATTCCAGGGCAACGGCGAAATCGCGCCGCCGAAATTGCATCGCGAAGAACTGCGCTTCGAAACGGTCGAGCTGACGCAAAGGAGCTACAAATGAACTTCAAGCTCCGCGTTTGGCGCCAGAAGGTTGACGAGCCGAAAGGCCGGATGGTCGATTACCAGGCGCGCGATATTTCGCCGGACGCGTCGTTCCTCGAGATGCTCGACATCGTCAATGACGAGCTGGTCGTGAAAGGCGATGTGCCGATCGCGTTCGAGTCCGATTGTCGTGAAGGAATTTGCGGCACCTGCTCGCTCACCATCGACGGCGAAGCGCACGGCCCGGATCATCCCGGCGCGGCATGTCAGCTTTACATGCGCCGCTTCAAGGACGGCGCGACCATCACGGTCGAGCCATTCCGCGCGAAGCCTTTCAATCTCGTGCGCGACCTGGTTGTGAACCGCACCTCACTCGACCGGATCGTGCAGGCTGGCGGCTATGTCTCGGCGCGCACCGGTTCAGCGCCGGAAGCGAATTCGACTCCGGTCCCGAAGACCGACGCCGATCATGCGATGGAAGCTGCGGCGTGTATTGGCTGCGGTGCGTGCGTTGCGGCGTGTCCGAATGCTTCGGCAATGCTATTCACCTCGGCGAAGGTCGCGCATCTCTCGCTTCTGCCGCAGGGGCAAGCGGAGCGAAACGAACGCGTGCTTAACATGGTCGAGCAGATGGATCACGAAGGCTTTGGCAATTGCTCAAACACTTACGAGTGCGAAGCCGTCTGTCCCGCGGAGATCAGCGCCAGCTTCATCGCGAAGCTGAACCGCGATTACACGCGCGCGATTCTGAAGAAGAAGATCGGGCTCTAAGACTCGTTAGATCGTTTCGCACGCGCAGGTCCAAAGCTCTTGATCGAGCTCCGTTTTCGCACGCGCCGCTAACGAATCGGCATCAGCACCATCGCGCAACGCTGCGAGCACGGTTGAACCCGAACCCGACATCAACGCGGCCCCGACTTCCGGTTGCGCGAGCAACCACATCTTCGCGTGCGCGAGGAACACGTGTTTTTCAAAGACCGGCCGCTCGAGATCGTTCACGAATTCTAAGCCTGCGAACTGCTGTGGCGCGTAGTTGATGCCAGGCAACTCGCGCGATCGGCTCCATCTGCTGTAAGCCCACGGAGTCGGGACGCCGAATGCGGGCTTCAAGAGCAACACGCGCAGTGAATTCGTTAGGCACGTCGGAACAACAAGTTCCCCTCGCCCGCCACATCGCGCCGCCGATTGGAAGATGAAGAACGGAACATCGGAGCCGATCTGCTCTGCTGTCTTCGCCAGTGCTTCACGCGGGTAGTTCGTTTTATAGATTTCGTTGAGGCCGAGCAGCACGCTCGCCGCGTCGCTGCTCCCACCGCCCAGGCCCGCGCCGTGCGGTATCCGTTTCTCCAGATGAATCTGCGCTCCACGGCCGAACAGCCGCGCCGCTTTCACCACCAGATTGTCGTCGTCGCTAGGCAGCGAAGGATCATCGCAGGTAAACTCGATCGACTCACTCGGCTCAATCGTCAGCACATCGTGCAATGAGATCGGCGCCATGAGCGTTTCGATTTCGTGAAAGCCGTCCTGGCGCCGGCCCAAAATCCGGAACGA
>JBJMWV010000215.1:0-3763 GCA_045809985.1 Chthoniobacterales bacterium
CCCCTCGCCTGGCGGCACAGGAAGAATTCACCCGGAAAATAGAAGAGAGCTGGCGTGCGTCGGGCGGTGACCCGGATGTTGCATTGCAATTACCGCCGCTGCTCGTCGACAGCGGCTTCACGATCAAATCGACCAAACCGCTGATCTTTTCGCTTCGTCCGACCGACGAAGCGTGGCAGTGGCCCGCAACCTTTATCCGCAGCGGCCGCGCCCGCCTCGAAGAACTCGGATTTGCCGATCGCGAGTTCGCGACGCGCCTCGAACGTGAGTATGCCGGGATCGAATCGAATCCGAACGCCATCGTGCTCACGCCGCTGGTGCTCGAAATTATCGCCGAGAAGAAATTGTAGAAGCGATCGAGGAGCGCGGCTACATGTCTGACCTCGATACTATGAGTATGCGCGCTCTTGTTCTTTCACTCGTCACAATCCCGATGGCCACCACGCTTTTTGCCGCAAACCAACCTTCACCTTCCGCTTCACCCGCCGCGAAGACTGCCAATCCGCTGCTCAACGAAAGCACGCTGCCCTTTCAATATCCGCCGTTCGACAAGATCAAGGACGGCGACTTTCAGCCGGCGATCGAGCAAGGCATGACTGAGCACCTGAAGGAAATCGAAGCGATCGCGAATAGCAGCGACAAACCGAGCTTCGAGAACACGATCGTCGCGATGGAACGCACCGGGCGTTTGCTGACGCGCGCGAACACGACCTTCTCCAACCTGAACGGCTGCAACACCAATCCGGGCTTGCAGAAGATCGAGAAAGACCTGGCGCCGAAGCTGGCCGCGCATCGCGATGAAGTGCTGCTGAACTCGAAGCTCTTCGCGCGGGTCCAGTCGCTCTACGATGAACGCGACAAACTTGGTCTCGATCCGGAATCGAAGTATCTGCTCGAGCGTTACTACAAGGATTTCGTGCGGGCCGGCGCAAAGCTGAACGACGGCGACAAGGCGAAGCTCAAGGAGATGAACTCGGAGCTGGCAAGCTTGCAGACAGCGTTCGAGCAGAACGTGCTGAAGGAGAAAAACGCCTCGTCGATTACCGTCGATAAGCGCGAGGACCTCGCCGGATTATCCGACAACGAAATTTCAGCCGCCGCGAAAGCTGCGCAGGAAGAACACAAGGACGGGAAGTTCGATATCCGTTTGCAAAACACGACGGGCCAGGAGGTGCTCACATCGATGCAGAACCGGCCGCTGCGCCAGCAAATCATGGAAGCGTCCCTCGCGCGGAACAGCAAAGGTGGCGAGTTCGATAATCGCGATGCCGTGCTGAAGATCGTGCGCCTGCGTGCTGAGCGGGCGAAGCTGCTCGGTTACGCAAATCACGCCGCGTATCAGCTCGAGGACCAGACCGCCGGCAACGTTTCGACAGTTAACAAGCTGCTGGCCGATCTCGCACCGCCGGCCGTCGCCAACGCGAAGAAAGAAGCCGCCGACCAGCAGGCCGTCGTCGATCAGGAACACGGCGGATTTCAGGTCGCATCGTGGGATTGGGATTTCTATTCCGAGAAAGTGCGCAAGGCGCGCTATGCGTTCGATGAAGCGCAAGTGAAGCCCTACTACGAGTTGAACCACGTCATTACCGACGGCGTTTTCTACGCCGCCAACAAGCTCTACGGGATCAGCTTCAAAGAACGCAAGGATCTGCCGGTCTATGAGCCGACCGTGCGGGTGTGGGACGTGACCGATCGTGACGGCAAACCGCTCGCGATTTTCATCGGAGATTACTATGCGCGTCCTTCAAAGCGTGGCGGTGCGTGGATGAACGCTTACGTTTCGCAGAACGCGCTCTTCGGCACCCATCCCGTCGTAGCTAATCATCTCAACATTCCGAAACCACCGGCCGGCGAACCGACGTTGCTGACCTATGACCAAGTCCGCACCTGCTTCCACGAGTTCGGTCACGCGCTGCATGGCATGTTTTCAACAGTGAAGTATCCGCGGTTCGCCGGCACGAGCGTGCCGCGCGATTTCGTCGAGTATCCGAGCCAGGTGAACGAGATGTGGGCAGCGTGGCCCGAAGTAATGAAAAACTACGCGAAGCATTACAAGACAGGCGAGCCGATGCCTCAGGCATTGTTCGACAAAGTAATGGCGGCGGAAAAGTTCAACCAGGGATTCAAGACAACCGAGTATTTGTCCGCCTCGTTACTCGACCAGTCGTGGCATCAACTCTCACCCGATCAAATCCCAACTGATGTGCTTGCGTTCGAATCCGATGCCTTGCACAAAGCCGGCGTCGATTTCCCGCCGGTCCCGCCGCGTTATCGCACAACCTACTTCTCTCACATCTTCTCCAGCGGCTACTCCGCTGGCTACTACTCCTACTTATGGAGCGAAGTGCTGGACGCTGACAGCGTCGAATGGATGAAGGAGCACGGCGGGTTGAAGCGCGAGAACGGCGATCACTTCCGCGAGACACTCCTATCGCGCGGCGGAAGCGCCGAAGCGATGTCACTGTTCAAGAATTTCACCGGCCGCGATCCTTACATCGAGCCGCTGCTGAAACGCCGCGGCCTAGATCAGGTCAAAGCAACAAGCGACGACAAGTAAACTGTAGGGCGTTTATATGAAACGCCGCGTCGACTTCTCGACAAATCTGGGGAGCGCACGCGCGTCGCGTGCTGAACCAGCCCCCCGCCGGTTTACCCCTCCCTGGCGAGGACTGCGGCTCGCTTCGTTCCCCGCTCCTTAATCTTCCCTCAAATCGCGACCGCATAGTCGTATCTAACCAGCTCCCCGGGCTGGCAACCGAGGACGGCACATAATTTCGCGGTAAGCTGGGATCGTAACGCGATTGCGCAGCTCGGCTAGCTCAGGAAATCGGCGATCGGCTCCATCGATTCGACGTGTGAGCAGAAGATCTTGAACGCGGCAAGGATCGGGACGGCAAGGATGACACCTATGATTCCCCACATCCAGCCCCAGAACGTGAGCGAGATCAGGATGATGACGGGATTAAGAGTGAGGGAACGACCCATGATCCAGGGCGTGACCAGGTTTCCCTCTAGCACTGCGAATGTGAGGTAGACTGCCGGGAAGATCATCGCATAGCCGACACTGTCGTAGCTCAGCACTGCTCCGAGTGTCATGCAGATGATGCCGGTGAGCGCGCCAAGATAAGGAATGAAGTTGAGCACGGCGACCATCGCGCCCCACATGAGGGGATTGGGCAATCCGAGCAGGCCGACGGTCAGTCCGACGGCGGTGCCGAGCCCGGCGTTGATCAAGGCAACGGTGAGCAGATAACGCGAGACGTGTGCCTCGATTTCATTTGCGATCGAGACCGCGCGCTTTTTGTCCTCGAACGTCGGCATCAGCCGTAACACTTTGCCGAGAAACACGCCGTCGTATGCCATCAGGAAGTAGAGCAAAATCAGGACGAGCACGGCGCCGACGACGAACTCCGGAGTTCGCACAAACAGGATATCGGTTAGCCGGTGCTGCTTTACTTCAACGGCCGCCTTCGCGTGAGGATCGTTCGGCGTGGTGAGTTTCTCGATCTCGCCGCTGGCCTGCGCGACCTTTTCCATCGGATGACGAAGCGGCAGCAGTTTTTGTTGCAGCTGCTGCACGGCGTAGGGCGCTTTCTCCAGCCAGCCTGCCGCCGGCAGCGATAACACCGAAATCGCCGAGACGAGCGCTGCGATCAGCGCGATGATGAGCAGCGCGGCGCCGGCAGGCGGCGGAATCTTCACGCGTGCCATTCCGCGAGTCAGTGGCCGAAGCAAATAACTGAGCAGCCATGCGAGCACCATC
>JBJMWV010000216.1:0-3407 GCA_045809985.1 Chthoniobacterales bacterium
CGGATCGTGCGCTCGGCGCGCATCACGCTGAAGACTTCGACGCTGGTCGAATGCTTGCTCCGCGCGCGCATGCCGGCGGTATCGATGAGGAGAAATTTTTCGCCGCCGCGTTCGTACGAGATGTCGACCGCGTCGCGCGTCGTGCCGGGTATGTTGCTGACGATCGTGCGTTGATCTTGCAGCACAGCATTGATCAACGACGACTTGCCCGCGTTAGGCCGGCCGATGATGGCGAGCGCCAGCGGCGGCTTACTTGGCGCCTCATCTGACTCGGGCGTCTCAGGCAGCAACGAGTCAATCAGCTGCAGCAAATCATTGATGCCGCGGCCGTGTGCTGCGCTAATCGGAATGAGTTCATCAAATCCAAGCCGCGCAAAATCCGACTCGAGCGCTTCGTGTTTCGGGTGATCGACTTTGTTGACCACGAGCACGACCGGCTTCTGCGATTTGCGCAACATGCGCGCGAGTTCTTCGTCGATCGGGGCGAGTCCGTGCTGCGCGTCAACGACGAAAAGGATGACGTCGCTCTCGCGCATCGCCGCGTCAGCTGCGGTGCGAACCTCCTTCGTCAGCTCGATTTCACCGGCGCCGCCGATCCCGCCCGTATCCCAGACGACGAACGGGCGCGTGCCGCGGCTGCTAAGCGCGGAGAGTCGATCGCGCGTGATGCCCGGCTGATCGTGCACGATCGCGATGTTCCGTCCCGCCAGTCGATTGAAGAGCGCCGACTTCCCGACGTTAGGCCGGCCTACGATCGCGACTGTTCCGGCCGAATCTTGTGCGCTCAATTGTGTGTCGCGTTCGCGTGACCTTGCGCATGCAACTGCCCCATCCCGTCGATCACATACATGACGCCGGAAACAAAAGTGAAGAAACCTGCGAGTCCGACGATCACGACCAAGGGGACGAAGTGCAGTTGCAGCATGACCCAGCCAATCGCGACCATCTGCAGGACGGTGGCGATTTTGCCTGTCCAACGCGGCCGCACGATGACCTTCCCGTTCAACAAATGGAGAACAGCGCTGCCGATCAAAATCACGAGATCGCGCGAGATCACAAGCACTGGAAACCAGGTCGGAAACTGACCGGCGGAGGGATTCCTCGCGTCCCAATTAACCACGCTCAAAGTAATGATGCCGCTGAGGAGCAGGCCCTTGTCCGCGATCGGATCGAGGATCACGCCTAACGAGCTGCGCTGGTTGTAGCGCCGCGCAATGTAGCCATCGAGCCCGTCGCTCACCGCCGCGAGGAGGAAGGTCAGGATCGCGGCGAAGCGGATCCATTCCTGCGGCTCGCCGGCGCGCACGCTCTGCCCGTAGTAGATCGCCAGTGCGACGAAGACCGGGATCATCAGGATGCGGACGATGGTGATTTTGTTCGCGGTCGTCATTGCTTCGGCGAGACAGGGTGCGTGCTCCGCGGACGGCTTCAAGCAGTTCCGAGCAGTGCGAAGATCTCGGTCGCGTTCGACTTTCCTTTGACGGCAACTTCGCCGAGCCGCCGTGTGCGATACCTTCCGCTGGCGCGCGCGAGCGTCGACGCGCTGATCACGATGCGGGTCTGATACTCCGGCGTTTTCGTCAGGCCTTCGAGACGCGAGGCGAGGTTCACGCCGTCGCCGATCACGGTGTAATTCAGGCGCGTCTCGGAGCCCATGTTGCCGGCGATCACAATGTCGGTGTTCACGCCGATGCCGACTTCGAGTGGGGATAAGCCGCGCGCGATCCACTCCGCGTTTAATTCATCTAGCGCGGCGGTCATTTCGAGCGCGGTGCGCAAGGCGCGATCGGCATCGTCCGGATTCGTGAGCGGTGCGCCGAAAAGAGCCATGAGCGCATCGCCGACGTATTTGTCGACCACGCCGCCGTGCTTCTCCACGATTGCGCTCATGCGTGTGAAGTAGCGATTCAAAATCGCAACCATGTCGTGCGGCGACAGGCGTTCGCTCATCCCGGTGAAGTCGCGTAAGTCGGAAAAGAGAACGGTGACTTCGCGTTGCTCGCCGCCGAGCACGACATCCTTGCGCAGCAGCTCCGCCGCGACTTCAGGCGAGACGACTTTGCCTAACAAGTCGCGAACGCGATCGCGCTCTGCGAGACCTTCGCTCATTTGATTAAAGGAAGTGGCGAGCGTGCCGATCTCGTCGCGCTGTTTGATGTGGACGCGATGCTGGTAGTCACCGATCGCGATTCGCTGCGCGCCGCGCGCGAGCTGGCGCACTGGCTTCGAGACGGTGCGCGCAATCCAGATCCCAACGGCGGTCGATATGAGGAGGCCGAGTAGCGCGAGCAGCAGGTAGGTGCGCTCGAGACGCAGATATGGTGCGAGCTCTTTGTCCAGGGAGCGCTGCAAGACTGCAACCGCGCTGCCGTTCTCGACCGCGAGCGGCACGAAGTAGCTAAGGAAAGTTTCATCGCCGATATGCAGATCGACGATGCGCTTCGTCGGCGTGCCGCTCGCTCGGATCGCCCCGAGTAATTCGGCGCGTCGTTCATCATCTACCGTCGTCGCGAAGAGATTCTCACCGCCGAAGAACGTGATCTCGGCGTGCGCGTAACCCTGGATCTCGCGCGCAACTTCATCATCGATCAGGAAGCCCGGGCAAAGCCACGCGATGGGATCCGGCGCGAGCAACGGCGTGACCGCCATCGCGTAGAGTTCGCGATCGAGAATCACGAACGCGTTCGTCGCTTGTGTGCTTTCCGCTTCGTCGATCAGCCGCGGAAAAGGGAAGGGGACGCCGTGCAGATCGGGTTGATGCAGATCGAAGAGCAATTCCTTATCGAGGGACGCGATCAGGATGACATCCGCCTTCACTCGTCCGCGCAAACTCTCGAGCGCAGACAGCGTTGTCGCGCGATCTTCCTCGGCGCCGGCGAACGCTTCCTGGAACGCGTGATCGCGCGAGAGAATCGCCGCCGCGCCCGTGATCCGCTGATTATCTTCCTCAATCAGCTTCTCGAAAATCCGAGCACCGTTTCGAAGACTGTTATCGATTTGCGCGAGCGCGTGCTGCCGGTTCGCGTGCCTAACGACAAGATAGGTTGCGCTCTGAACCAGCGTGAGCAGCGCGAGAAACGAGAAGAGCAGCCGACTGCGGAAACTTCGGAATTTCAGCGATATCCTCCGCTCGAAAGCGCGGGTGTACGTTGGACCCGGAAGTCAGGCTTCAGATCAAGTGTGAAGGACAATTCCTTCGATCCCGCGAGATCGACGTGCTGCGCGAACTTATCCGGCGAGCCTTTCAATGACGGCTGCCAAACTTGCACGGTGTAGGCGCCGGACGGCACGTCTCGCAGCATGACGCGGCCATCTTTTCCGGTCACCTGGAAATACGGCGTCGGCAGCACTGCGACATACGCGAGCATCCAATCGTGGATGTTGCAGCCGAGCGTGACGAATCCTTC
>JBJMWV010000217.1:0-1786 GCA_045809985.1 Chthoniobacterales bacterium
CCGGCCAGTGCCGCGCGGGCCGCTGCAATCTTCGGCTTCATCCCGCCTTGGATTGCGCCGCTCGCTTCGAGTTCCGCGACTTTCGCCAAATCAACTAGCGGCAGCAGACTGCTCGGCTCGCTTGGATTCGAAAGCAGGCCCGGGGCTTTGAGGACGAAGAACAACTTGTCGACGCCGAGCGCAACCGCGATCGCCGCCGCGACGGTGTCTGCATTCGTGTTCAGGATTTGCTGGTTCGCGTCGACCGTGAACGGCGCGACCACCGGCACGTATCCGCCGGCGAGCAGATGACGCAGGAGTTTCGGATCCGCCTGATCAATGTCGCCGACGCAACCGAAATCGACTGTCTGTCCTTCGATCGCGATCGGAGACCGGCGATGGCTCTGCACCGTCGCGGCATCCTGACCCGACAATCCCACTGCCTGCAATCCGGCGGCGTGCATCGCGCTGAGCAGATCCATTTGCACGGGACCTTTCAGCGCCATCTTCGAAGCTTCGAGCACTTCGGGTGACGTGATCCGACGGCCCGCAACTTTATCTCTCGTTAGGCCAAGTCGCTCGCACAACGCATCCACCGATGGCGCGCCGCCATGCACGACGACGAGAGGAATGGCGAAACCATGCAGCAGCGCAAGCTGACCGCACACACTCTTGCGCAAGGCCGGATCGGCGATGATGTCGCCGCCAATTTTGATCACGAACGGTTTGTCACGAAACGCGCGCACGTATTTTGCGGCGTCCTTCAGCGGATCGAATGGCGAGCGCGTAGTCATCAATTCAGAAGCCAATCAAGCAGCGCTCGCTGCACGTGAAACCGATTTTCTGCCTCGTCGATGACGCGGCTTTGCGGGCCATCGAGCACGTCATCTGCGACTTCCACATTTCGCCGCACCGGCAGGCAATGGAGAAAGATCGCATCCTTCGCCGCCTTCTCCATTTGCCGCCAGGACATCATCCATTCCGGGTGATGCGCGACGGCGTTCGTCTCAAGATGCGCAACGCTCGAGGGGCCCCACGACTTCGCGTAGACCGCGCGCGCATCCTTCATCGCGGGATCCTGTCGATGACCGACTGTGATGCTGCCGCCAGTTGCCTGCGCGTACGATTCCGCCTCGCGGATGATCTCGGGATGAAGTTCGAATCCTTTCGGATGCGCGACGTGAATGTTGCACCCGCGGGCTGCGGCGGTGAGGAGGAAGGAATTGGGGACCGCTTTCGGCAGTGGCTTGATGTGCGGCGCCCACGTCAGCGTGACGGGTAGACCTTTCGTTAGACCAAATTGCTCCTCGATTGTCATCAGGTCAGCCAGTCCCTGGCAGGGATGTTCGCGCGCGCTCTCCATGCTCACGGTCGGCACGGTCGCGTATTCGCAGAACGAGTGCATGACGGTGTCGCGCAGATCGGCTTCGTCATCGCGACCGCCGGCGAAACTGCGCACCGCAAGCGCATCGACGAATCGGCTCAAAACCGGGACGGCTTCCTTTAAGTGTTCCGCGCGATCTTCGTTCATGACCGCGCCGATGCGGTCCTCGAGTTTCCACGTGCCGGTGCCGGCTTCGAAAACAACCGCGTGTCCGCCGCCGCGCAACATGACGGCTTCGAAGGAAGCGCGCGTGCGGAGCGATGGATTGAAGAAGACCATCCCGAGAATTTTGTCCTGCAGGTGCTTCCGATGCGGCTCGGCTTTCCAGGATTTCGCGGTCGCGATGACGCGATCAACCACCTCGATCCCGAGATCAGCGATGCGGGTGGCGTGTTTCATTTGAAGGAGCGGATCGCGCTCGCG
>JBJMWV010000218.1:0-8873 GCA_045809985.1 Chthoniobacterales bacterium
AGCAAATCACAGTGCCGTTTTGTTGGGAATCGCTCGCTGCCTGGGGCGAAGCGGACGCGGCCGGGAACGAGAACTTTTTTGCGCGGCGCGTTTATCGGAATCCGCTCGAGGTCGACAACTTCAACTATCGCGACGCGGCGCGTTACGAGATCGGCTGGTATCGGCGCACGGTCGTCGTTCCGCAGAACGAATACTGGCGCGGCAAGCGTGTGATTCTCACCGTCGGCGCGGCGGATTTTTTCACTGAATGCTGGTGCAACGGACAGCACGTCGGTCGCAATGAAGGCGGTTACATTCCGTTCGAATTCGATATCACGGATGCGCTTCAAACCTGTGCGCAGGACGACGTGCGCGCGACGATCGTCTTTCGCGTCGAGGATCCGATCGACAATCACGAACAGCCGGTCGGCAAACAATGGGGCTGGTATTCAACCGTCAGCGGGATCTGGCAGACGGTCTTCCTCGAGCCGCGCGCGCCGATGTTCATCGAGCGCTTCGAAGTCGCGACGGATCTCGCACGGCGTGAAGTCGCACTGAAGGTTTTCGCGAATGGCGGGAGCGAATGCGCGGTTGCGATCACAGCACCGGACGGTCGCGAATTTTCCGCAACGATGCCTGTCGCGAACGGCAGCGGCACGACAACGATCGCGCTACCGGACGTGATGTTGTGGGACACCATCAACCCGCAGCTCTATACGGTCCGGTTCACACTCGATGGCCAACCAGTTCCTGATGTGGTGCACGGCTACTTCGGGATGCGCAGCCTGTCGACTGAGCCGGCTGCTGATGTCCGCGCGCCATCTGCGCTCGTCTTGAATGGCGAGGCGATCTACATCCGCGGCGCGTTGTATCAGTCCTACTACGCGGACGGCATCTACACCGCGGGTGATGTGCAGTTGCTCAAGGACGACATCGCGTATGCGAAGCGGGTCGGGTTCGATCTCTTGCGTGTCCACATCAAGGTCGATGATCCGCTGCTGCTCTACTGGGCGGATGTACTGGGCATTTTGTTGCTCTGCGATTTTCCGAACTTCGGCGAAGGCGGCGATACACCGACGGGCCGCCGGCGTTTCGAAGAGACGATGCGCGCCGCGATCCAGCGCGATTTTAACCATCCATCGATCATCGGCTGGTGCTTGTTCAACGAGACGTGGGGTTTCGGGGGACAGGCGGAGTTCGTGAAGTTGATCAACCCGAAGCCGCCGGCTGCGGGACCCGCGCTGGTTGAGCGCGCCGCGGGCACAAAGATGCAAAACGTGCAGTCGTTCACGTGGGTCGATCAGATGTGGGCGGTGGCGAAGTTGTTAGATCCGACGCGCCTGATCGAGGACATGAGCGTGGTTCGATGGGAACACGTCGAAGGCTACGGCCACACCCAGACGGATGTGAATTCGTGGCATTTCTACACAGCGGATTACGACTTCGCGAAGAAGCACATCGCGGAGGTGGTGAAGGAGACTTATGCCGGCTCCGGCTTTAATTACATCCCGGGTTTCGAGCAGAAGCAGCAGCCGCTGATCAACAGCGAATACGGTGGCGTCGGCGCGCTCGATGGTGACGTTGATATCAGTTGGACCTTCAAATTTCTGACTAACGAGCTGCGTCTCCACGGGCAGCTTTCCGCCTACATTTTCACGGAGTTGCATGACGTGGAATGGGAGCGGAACGGCTTCCTCAACTACGATCGCACGCCGAAGAATTTCGGTTACGACCCGACGGTGGTTAATCAGGGCGATGTCTTGCCTATCGATGCGCCGCCGATCCAGCGCGCCAGTCCAGGCGAGGAGGTCTTCGTCGATGTTTTCTCGTCCCATTTCGCGCGACGTCTGCGCAAGGGCGTGAAGCTGCACTGGACCTTGAGCGGCATCGATTCGTTAGGCTGGGCGTGCGATCGCCTGCGGCAGGGAACGAAAGCGATCGCGTTTCCCCATTATCACGTCGAGCTCGCGGATTCGATTGCAGTCAGCATGCCTAACGAGACAATGCTTTGTACGCTTTGGGTCCGTGCGATTGACGAAGAAGGTGTGCTCGTCGCGAGGAACTACACGCAGTTCCTCGTCGATGGAGGCTTTCCCGCGCGGCAGGAGATCGAGGGCCAACTTGTGCTGCGCAATGAGGTGCACAACTGGACGGCTTCCGATTGGAGCGGCGGCAGCAGCGAGGCGAACGAGGCGCGCGAGCAAGGCTTCTGCTACGGCGAAGGCCACGGTTTTTTCGAGTATCAGTTCGTCGTGAGCGAAGAAGAGATTCGCACCGCCTCAAAAATCATCGTGCTTTGCGAAGCGTCCGCGCATCGCGACGGGACACCGCAGACCGATTCGTTCGCGTCTCCAACATCATTCCGCATGCTGCTCAACGGTGTGCGCATTTACACCGGTCTCTTGCCGAATCATCCGCACGATTCAGCCGGGGCCCTGACCTACCTGCGCGGCGGCGGACGTGGCGCGTACGGATACCTGGCGCACGCGATCGTCGAAGGCGAGTTGCTCCAGCAGGTGCTGCTCAACGCCGGATCGAACACGTTCTACCTGCATTGCGTGGTGCCATCCGACAAAGTGCCGATCGGCGGCCTAACGATCTACGGCGGAGACTGCGGACGTTCGCCGGTGCCGCCCACCTTGATCATCGAACGCGCAACCGAGACGCTGCTCGTCTAGTCCTTCGGCGCGAGCGAAGCGACGATCGCATCGAAGCGGGGGTCGCCTCGCAGCGGGTCCCACCAGGGAAGCAGCTTCAATGATCCGTAGGTGACTGATCCGGGCAATTTCGCTGCGGTCGCGAGATGTTGGAACGCGAGGTCCTTCTCGCCAACCCACGCTGCAATGACCGCGAAGTAGGAGATCATGTGCACGCCGTTGACTGAATCTTTCTCGACGGGCAGCAACTCCATCGCGCGCCGGCCGGAAGTTAGTGCCTCCTCTTTTTTTCCAAGGCCTGCATCGATCAGACCGAGGATGCAAAGCGCCGGACCATAATTCGGTTGTTGCTGCAGTACCTTCTCCTGTGTCGCGCGCGCAGCAGTGAACGCAGTCACTGCACTCGCTTGGTCATTGCTCATGCGCGCGAGCAGGCCCTTCGCGAAATCTGGCGAGAGCTGCACGACGTCATCGCCGAGCTTGGCATTTTCGCCAAGCGCATCGAGGGCAGCCTTTGCCGCACTCGCATCGCGATCGGCGAGCGCGCAGAAAAACGATGCCTCGGCGGCGTTCTTCACCGCTTCCGGACCGGCGCGTCGCATCTCATCGAGCACCTGATGCAACGGCTTCGTGTCCGCCTTCCAGTCGACGAAAATAAACGCGCGGCTGACTTTCGTCGCCACGTCGTCCGGTTTGACCTCGAGCGCGCGATCGAGGATCGCGACCTCTTGCCCGAAGCGCCGGAGCAAATCGTAACTGCGCGCGATCTGTTGAAGCGTGAAGAAGTTGCGCGGATCGAGCTCAACCGAGCGCTCGAATTGCTGGAGCGCTTCTTCGTGTTTGCCCTGTCGCCGCATGATCGCGCCGGCGAGATAGGGAATTTGCGGGTCGTTAGGCAAAGTGCGACGGGCCAGCTCCAGTTCGGCTAGTGCTCCCGGATAATCGCCGTTCGCGCGGTAGCGCAACTCAGCTCGTGCAAGATGTGTTTCACCCGCGTCGGGTCGCAGTTTCGAAGCGGCATCCAAGGCAGTCTCCGCCTCGCTCAGTCGCGCGGGAGTGCGATCGAAGTTACCCGAGTAAAGCCGCGTGTGCGCGGTGACGAGCTGCACCTGCGCGGCGAAAAACGACGGATCGAGCGCGATCGCCTGGTTCAATAAATCGACCGCGGTGAGGAGATTTTGTTTAACGACCGCTGAGGTGCTGGCGAGTAACAGGTCTTTCGCGCGACGGTAGAGATCGAACGCGGCGAGGTTGTTCGTCGGTCGTTCATCGAGCGCGCTCTTCTCAGTCGGCGACAGCTGGGCGCGAAGTTGATCGGCGATCGTTTTCGCGATCTCACTCTGAATCGCAAAGACATCCGCCAGACTGCGATCGTAGGTTTGGGCCCAGAGGTGCGCGTCGGTGTGCGCGTCGATCAACTGCGCGTTCACGCGCACCGTTTGCTTCGCTCGCTGCACGCTGCCTTCCAGTAAATGGTCGACGCCCAGCTGCTGACCGATGTCGCGCAGGTTGCGTTTTGTTTCACCACGATACTGCATGACCGAAGTGCGGCTGATCACTTTCAGGTCCGCGATTTTGGCTAACGACGTGAGGATCTCGTCCTGCACTCCATCTGCGAAGAAGGCGTTGTCCGGATCGCTGCTCAGGTTATCAAACGGCAGGACAGCGATTGATTTCCCATGCGCCACCGCCGGACTGCGGTTCGCACTGTAGCGACCCACGAAAACGAGCCCGATCGAGAGCAGGGCAGCGGCTAGTGCAATGAACATCCACGTGTAGCGGCGCGGTCGTCGTGCCGCTTGGACCCGATCGACCATCTCTGTGCGAACGACGCCCTGCGGCGTGATCTCGAACGCCCAGGCGACCACCAGCGCGACCGGAAATCCGAGCGCGCTGATAAGGATGATCACCCGGACAGCCCAGTTTGGGATTTCGAAAAACGGGAAGGTCTGCGTCGCGACCTGAATGATCACCCAGGCGACCGCCAGGTAGGCGACCGCGACTTTGTAGACATTGCGGCGCTTCAGCTCTTCGAAGAAGGAATGCATTCGCGGGCGGTCAGGTCTTCCCTATCGCATGCGTTGACGAAAACCCAGCATGGAACCGCCGCGCGGTTTCGCATCGACAGCGGAGCGAATGTCGCGTGCAATCGGGATCGCAGAGGACAACAAAAGGAACCCCATGGCAGACCAGCAAGAAGACGAACCGGCTAAACAACACAAAGATCTCGAGGCCGAAGAGGATCCCAAGGGCGGCGGTCTTATCGTGACCGACAAGGCAGGCAGCACAAACCAGAACACGACTCAGGACGGCGGCGGACAGAAAGACGGCCTGATCGTCACCGACTAGTTCGTGGTTCGCCCGGGCACGAGCTCGGGCCGGCAGTTCGCGCAACGCGTGCTTTCGCACGCGGTCGCACGTGCTTTGTTCAACGCGACCTTTTCAATCGCGATGAACCAAGACAGCAAAGATTTCCTGAAGCAGCTCGTCGAGACGCCGAGTCCGTCCGGCTACGAGCACGATGTGCAGAAGCTCGTTCGCGAGCGCATCCGTCCGTGGTGTGACAGCGTCCGCACGGATGTGATGGGCAACGTCTTCGGCATTCGCAATCCCGACGGCAAACCGCGCGTCATGCTTGCCGGTCACTGCGACCAGATCGGGTTCATCATTCAATACATCACTGACGACGGCTTCCTCCACGTGGAGCCAATCGGCGGCGTCGATCCCGTAGTAGCGACATCGCAGCGCGTCTCGATCATGACCCGCAACGGGATGGTGCCGGGTGTGATCGGCCGCAAAGCGATCCATCTGATGGACGACGAGGACAAGAAGAAGGTCCCAAAGATTTTCGATCTCTATGTCGACATCGGCGCGCGCAACAAAGAGGAGGCGCTGAAGCTCATCGCGTATGGCGACGCCGGCGTATTCCTGCAGCCGTACGTGGAGCTGGCGAACGAGCGTGTCGTCTCAATGGCCTTCGACAACAAGATGGGCACCTGGATCGTGACGGAGGTGTTGCGCTTGCTGCAGGGACAGCAATTCGAAGCCTGCGTTGTTGGCGTTTCGACCGTGCAGGAGGAAATCGGATTACGCGGCGCGCATACGAGCGCGTTCTCGAGCGAAGCAGATGTGGGCATCGCGCTCGACGTCGCGCACGGCACCGACACGCCGGGGATCGAGAAGAAGCGCGCAGGCGACTACAAGGTGGATGGTGGTCCGATCATCGCGCGCGGCGCAAACATCAATCCGCGTGTCTTCGAGCTGCTCGTCGCAACTGCGGAGGCGGAAAGGATTCCGTATCAGGTTGCCTCAGCCGGTCGTGGAACCGGCACGGACGCGAACGCGATGCAGCTCGCGCGCGGCGGAATGGCGACCGGACTCCTCTCAGTGCCGTTGCGCTACATGCACACGCCTAACGAGTTGTTGTCGCTCGAAGACCTGGAGAACACCGCGCGTCTGCTAGCGGTATTCTGCTCTCGGCTGAAGCGCGATCAGGACTTCACGCCGTAGCATCCGATGAATTCGGACTTCCACTTTCTCCAAGAACAATGACATAGACGCGCTTTGTCCGGCAGCGTATCCACACTCGTATGCAATCGACCCGACGTGAATTCATCAAGGTGTCAGCGATGGCCAGCGGCGCGCTTCTCGCCTCGCGCAACATCTTTGCCGCCGACGAAAAGCCGAAGCCGATGCGTATCCTGATTCTCGGCGGCACGGGATTCACCGGTCCTTTCCAGGTGAAGTACGCGCTCGAGCGCGGACACAAAGTCACCGTCTTCAACCGTGGCAAGAGTCATCCCGGCGAATTGCCCGACGGCGTGGAGCAGTTGCTCGGCGATCGCAACGGCCAGCTCGACGCGTTGAAGGGAAAGAAATGGGACGTGGTGATCGACAACCCGACGAGCGTCCCTGTCTGGGTGCGTGATGCGGCGCAGGTCCTGAAGGGCAACGTCGATCGCTACGTCTTCATTTCCACGATTTCGGTCTACTCCGACAACAGCAAACCGAACGACGAGACGGGCGCGCTCGCGAAGTACGAAGGGGCCGATGCGATGAAGGAAACGCGCGACACGCTCATCGCGTCACAGTTCAAACTCTACGGTCCGCTCAAGGCTTTGAGCGAAGCCGAAGCGGAGAAGTGGTTTCCGAAGAAGACGCTCGTGATTCGTCCTGGTCTCATCGTTGGGCCTAACGACCAGACGGATCGCTTCACGTATTGGCCGGTGCGGATCGAGCGTGGCGGCGAAGTGCTCGCGCCGGGCGATCCGAAAGATCCGGTGCAGTTCATCGACGCACGCGATCTCGCGGAATGGACCATCCGCATGGTCGAGAAAGGCTCGACAGGCATCTACAACGCGACCGGTCCGGCGCAGGAGCTCGGCGTCGGCGGGATGCTCGATGGGATCAAGAGCGCGTTGAAGTCGAACGCCACCTTCACGTATGCGGACGCTGAGTTTCTCGAAGCGCAAAAGGTTTCGCCGTGGAGCGACATGCCGGTGTGGGTGCCGGCTAAAGGGGAAGAGGGTGGCCTCTCGCGCACCAGCATCAAGAAAGCACTCGCGGCCGGATTGAGCTTCCGTCCGCTCGACGTGACTGCGCGCGACACGGTCGCCTGGTTCAAGACTCTTCCGGCAGATCGGCAGGCGAACCTGAAAGCCGGCCTGAAGCCGGAGCGCGAAGCGGAGGTGCTCGCGGCGTGGCACGAGGCGCACAAGCCGTAGCGCTCACCTTCGCCGCGCTTTCCTATTCGTTAGGCGCGAATGCGGCCGAGCCGATTCCGTTCACGCGCGCCGGCTATCTCGTGGTGCTCGAGGCGAAGCTGAATGGCTCTCGTCCGCTTGCTTTTGTCCTCGACACCGGCGCAGCGCACATGGTCGTGGACAGCAGGATTGCTCGCGAACTGGCGATGCCGGAAAATGGCGAAAGCACCATCGGCGGAGCAGGCGCCGGACGCATTCGGGTCAAGAAGATCGAGCGCGTGTCTTTCGCGCTTGGAGCGCTCGCAGCCGCGGACTACGAATTTGTTTCTGCCGACCTTTCGGGACTGACGTCGATCATCGGCCGGCAGATCGACGGCATCATTGGCTATGCGTTCTTTGCGCACGAGATCGTGACGATTGATTACGCGCGCAATCAGATCGAACTGCGCGATGCTGCGTCCGAGGTGAAGAGCGCGGGCGAAGCATTACCGATACGAATCGAGAAGGGCTGGGTGTTTGTTCGCGGAACGCTGCGGGTGGCAGGGCTGCCGGAAGTGACGGATGAATTTCTCATCGACTCCGGATCGAATGATGCCGTCGACCATCCGATCGCGGCGACGGCGCGTGAACGAGCTGCGGTGCGCAGCGGCAATGGCCTCGGTGCACCAGTGGATGGCGTCCTCGCGACGGCCAAGTCATTGCGGCTCGGTTCCCATGAATTGCGCAATCTTCGTGTGAGCGCAGGCGGCGGAAATGAGCAGACGAACAGGCTCATTGGCGGCGCGGTGCTCAGTCGATTTAAGGTCACGTTCGATTATCCGCACCAGCGAGTTTTTCTCACGCCTAACGACTGATCATGAACGCGGCTCTCGCGAAATTCCGCGACCGGGTGGTCGACGTGCGCGCCGATGAAGTACGCGCGCTCCTGCTGGCGTTCGTGTTCAACTTCGTCGTTCTCGCGGGCTATTATATCTTGCGGCCGATTCGCGAGGAAATCGGAGCCAGTAGCGGCGTGGAAAATCTGCCGTGGATGTACACCGCAACGCTGATCGGCATGCTGATCGCGAATGCGCTTTTCGCCGCCATCGTCACGCGCATGTCGAGGCGGAAGTTTCTGCCCATCGCCTACCGTTTCGCGATTTCTAATCTGTTCGTCTTCTTTCTCCTCATGCGCACCGTGCCGGCGGAGTGGCAATGGCTGCTCGCGCGCTCATTTTTCGTCTGGGTGAGCGTCTTCAATCTTTTCGCGACGACGCTTTTTTGGGCGTTCATGACGGACATCTTCACCGCCGAACAGGGGAAACGTCTGTTCGGTTTCATTGCGGTCGGCGGCTCGTTAGGCGCAATCCTCGGCCCTCTCGTTCCGACGTTCCTGGTGAATCGCTTCAGCACGGGTGTCTTCTGTCTCATGTCGGCCGCGATGTTTGAGATCGCTGCACAATGCGTTCGCTTTTTCCCTGCCGAATTTCGCGAGCATCAGACTGCGCCGTCGACTGCGGAGAAGCCGATGGGCGGAAATATTTGGGATAGCGTC
>JBJMWV010000219.1:0-7158 GCA_045809985.1 Chthoniobacterales bacterium
CCGTCAGTTCGTCGCGGTCGAGCTGCATTCCGCGCAGCCTACCGCGCGCGCGACGAAATCAAATTTTGCCGTGAAGGACGCTCAGGTCGGGATCTCTCCGCGCAAGATCGCGGAAGCTCGAGTCCATCTTAAAACTGATTCGCAAGTTTGCTTCCGCTTCGCGGATGTTGCCGAGGAGCGCGTCGTAGCAACCCATGTTGTAATAGTAGATCGGGTCTTTCAGAAGCGCGATCGGGCCGCGGACGAGGAGCGCTTTCGCTTCGCAAGTGCGGCCGAGCTGATGCAGGCAAAAGCCGGCGTGAAGAAAGCCGATGGCGCTGTCCGGCGCGACGCGACAGAGCAGGCGGCTGACGCGAAGGGCGCGCGGCCAATGCTTGTTCCGCATCAGATGATGCAGGCGCATCTGCAGGACTTCGGGCCGTTTCTGCATGCGCGCGGGAATCGCGTCCAGTTCGGCGAGCGATTCCTGGAGCATGCCGAGCTCTGCGTATCCGCAGGCAGCTTGCAACTGGCGTTCGAATTCCACGCCATTTCGTTTTAGCAGCCGGCGGGCCAAACTCGGCGCACGCTCGATTGCGGCTGGGGAGAGCTGCCTCTACACCAGCAGCTCTTCGAGCTCGGTAAGGCGCCGCTCGAACAATGCGATCGTTCGCTCGACCGGCTCCGGAGTTGTCATGTCAACTCCGGCGGTGCGCAGCGTTTCGAGCGGGAACTTCGAGCCGCCGGAATTCAGGAAGGCGAGGTAACTTTCGACCGCGGCTGGTTGCTTCGCGAGCACGCGCTCGGAAAGCGCCACCGCGGCGGAGATGCCGGTCGCGTATTTGTAAACGTAGAACGCGCTGTAGAAATGCGGGATGCGCAGGCCTTCGAGCTCGAGCTGCGGATCGATCGTGACCGCATCGCCGAAGTAGGCGTCGAGCAGTTTGCGATACTCGCTTTTGAAAACATCGAGCGTCAGCGCTTCGCCGCTTTCCTCGATCGCGTGGATCACCTTCTCGAATTCAGCGAACATCGTCTGCCGATAGAGCGTGCCGCGGAGGTCGTCGATCTGACGGTTGATGATGTAGGCGCACATCTTGGGGTCGTCCGTCTGCTCGAGGAGGAAATGCGTGAGCAACTCTTCGTTAAACGTGCTCGCGACTTCGGCGAGGAAGATCGGGTAATGATGATCCTGGAAGAGCTGCGACTTTTGCGAGAACCAGGTGTGCATCGAGTGCCCCGCTTCGTGCGCGAGGGTGAAGACATCGGCGAACACGTCCTCCTTGTAGTTCATCAGGATGTAAGGCGGCGCACCGTAACTGCCGCTGGAAAACGCACCGCTGCGTTTGCCTTTAGTCTCGTAACGATCGACCCAGCGCCCGCGCAATCCGTCGCGCAGCGTATCGGCGTACTCGGGTCCGAGCGGCGCGAGCGCGGCGACCACTTTGTCGGAGGCTTCATCAAAACTGATCCGCGTATCGATCTCGGCGACGAGGGGAACGTAAGTGTCATAAGCGTGTAGCTGATCGACCTTCAGAACGCGGCGCCGCAGCTCGTAGTAGCGCAGGAGCGGCGCGATGCCTTTTCGAACCGCAGAGATCAAGCCGTCGTAAACCGCGACGGGAACATCATCGTGGAAGAGCGATGCTTCCATCGCGCTCGGGTAATTGCGCGCACGTGCGCGGAAGACATCGGCCTTAACCGAGTAGGAGAGCGCGCTCGCGAGCGTGAATTTGTGATCCTCGAACTCGGCGTAGAACTGAGTGAACGCGCGCTGCCGCACAGCGCGATCGCGCTTGAGCAGGAATGAGCTGAACGAACTTTGCGTGAGCGGGCGCTCATTTCCGCTCTCGTCGGTCAGCGCGCCAAACTTCATGTCGACATCGGTCAGTTGGCCAAAGGCGTCGTCGTAGCCGTCGAGCGCCGCGGAGCCGAGCGCGAGCAGGCGTTCCTCCTTCTCACTCAACACATGCGGCCGCATGCGACGGATCTTGTGCAGACTGGTTCGCCAATCTTTGAGCGCCGGATCCACGACGAACTCCGACCAGCGTGCATCGTCGATCGCCTGGATTTCCGGCACCACGAACGCGCTCACTTCGCCGATCTGCGTGAGCAGGTTTTGCAACTGCCCGATGCGCGACAGGTATTCGTTATTCGAGCTGTCTTCCGAGAGCTGGAGCGAGGCGAAGTGGTAAACGCGCTCGATTTTCAGATCGAGTTTCTTCTCGAATTCGAGCACCTCCGCGAGCGTTTGCGCCGACTGACCGATCCGGCCCTTCCACTCGGTGATCCTCGGGTACGTGCGCGTGATCCACGCCACGTCCTCCTGCCATTTGCTCACGTCAGTGAAGAGATGGGTCAGGTCCCACTTGTCGGCATCAGGAATCTCGGCGCGCGTCGGTGTCTTGGTCGCGGTCATGGCGAAGTCGCGAATCTGACGTAGCAGTTCACATGATCAAACGATTGCTCTTCTTCTTCGCGATCGCACTCCGCTTCGCGACGGCTGCGCCTGAATACAAATCCGTCGCGCAAATACCGATCGGCGGCGAAGGCGGTTGGGACATCCTCACCATCGATGACGCGACCCGACGATTGTATCTGTCGCACGCGACGAAAGTCGTGGTGGTCGATATCGATGCGAACAAAGTGGTTGGTGAAATTGCGGATACGCCGGGCGTGCATGCGTTCATTGCCGTTCCTGAGTTGAACCGCGGCTTCTCGACCAACGGGAAAGAGAACAAATCGAGCGTCGTTGATCTGAAGACGCTAAAGACAATTGAGAAGATCGATGTCGGCGAGAACCCCGATGCGATCGCTTACGAACCCAAGTCTGGCGAGGTCTACGTTTTCAATGCGAAGGGGAACTCCGCGAGCGTGATTGACCCAAAGACGGCGAAGGTCACGGCCACGATTCCGCTCGGCGGTGCTCCAGAATTCCCCGCGGTCGATTCCGCGGCGGGTCGCATTTACATCAATCTGGAAGACAAGAGCGAAGCCGTGGTGATTGATACGAAGAAGCATGAAGTCATCGCTCGTTGGCCGCTTGCCCCGGGCGAAGAACCGACGGGCATCGCGCTCGACATCGCGCATCACCGCCTTTTCTCCACCTGTCACAATAAGATGATGACCATGATCGATACCGAAACGGGGAAGGTCGTCGGCACGGTGCCGATCGGCTCTGGTGTAGACGGCTGCGCGTTCGACGATGCGAGTCAGCTCGCGTTCGCCTCCTGCGGTGAAGGCGTGGTGACGATCGCAAAGGAGCAATCGCCTAACGAGTTGTTCGTTGTGCAGACGCTGCAGAGTCAACGCGGCGCCCGTACCATGGCGCTCGATCCGAAGACACATCGCATCTACCTCCCGACGGCGGATTTCGGCGCCGCTGCATCACCCGGCGGACGGCCGTCGATTACGCCGGACACAATGCGTTTGCTCGTTTACGGGTCGGAATAGCGCGTGCGGAAACAGCTCCTCGTCCTACTTGTCTCTTCCGCGGCCCGCTGCGCGTTTGCGCAGGGCGGGCCGCCCATGATTACTGACGATCCCGGAACGCCGGGGAGCGGAAAATGGGAAAACAACCTCGCGATTGCGTTCTCGCATGTGCCTAACGAGTGGTCGATCGATGCGCCGGCCATCGATTTGAATTACGGCTGGGGCGATCACATTCAGCTCACGCTGCAAACCTCGGCCGCCTTCCTGAAGCGCAGCGATCACGGGCTGATCGGCGGCGTTGGCGGAAGCGAAGCGGCGGTGAAGTGGCGCTTTCTGGATGAGGAGAAGAGCGGCGTCGATATGTCGATGTTCCCGCGAATCCTTTTCAACGTGCTGCACTCATCAGTGCGGCGAGGACTCGCGGACGACGGCACGCGGTTTCAGATTCCGTTTCAAGCCGAGAAGAAATTCGGTCGGCTCGATCTCGATCTCGAGTTTGGTCCGCTCGTCAGCACCGTCGGGCAAAGTGAGTTCATCTACGGCTTGATCGCGGGCACTGAAGTTTCGAAGGCGACCTCGATCATGGGCGAAGTGCACGCAACCTCCCGAACAAACTTCACGCGCGATGTCGTGACGCTGAATGTCGGCTGGCGCCACAAACTGAACGAGCACGCGATCTGGATCGCCTCGTTAGGCCACGAAGTGCACTCCGGCGCGGACGAACCGCTCGCCTTGATCGGCTACTGCGGTGTGCAGTTGCTGTATTAGTGAGCCTTCGTGGCCGGCTTCTGCGGGAAGATTAGGATCAATGCGACGATCACGACAAGCAGCGCGAGCGAAGCGGTGTAACGACTCATCGCGAGCCCGCCTTTCGCGAGCGGCTTGTCGAGGAAATCACCGACCACGGCGCCGAGCGGGCGCGTCAGAATGAATGCCGCCCAGAACAAGACAGCGCGCGACAAACTGGTGAAGTAGTAGAGAAGCGCGGTCAGAAGAAGCAGACCACCAAAGACCGCGGCAGCGCCGAGATAACCCATGTCGTTCGTGTCAGCGACCCAATCACCAAGCGCGGTGCCGAGCGTTTGCGAGAACATGATCGTAACCCAGTAGAAGACCTCGACCTTTGGTGTGTTCACGGTTTCGACCGAGATGCTGCCGGTCGACCAACGCCAGACCAGCAGCGACGCGATGACTAGGATGAGCAAGATGGTCGAGCCGCCGGTGTAGCCGATGCCGAGCGACCTCGTGCAATAATCCGCCAGCGTCGTTCCGACGGTCGTCGTCGCGACGATCGTCAGCCAGTAGAGGAACGGGTGAAATTTCTTCGCCCTGATCTGCACGAGGACCGCGGCAATGAAGATCACGCCGAAGATCGCCGTCCCGATGAGGTAGCCGGTGCCCTTCGCCGCGTCGGTCGTTTCGCCGAGCCACGACATCGTGACTGCATCACCGCCGGTCTCGCCGAGTGTGGTCGCGAGGATCTTGATGATCCAGAAGATCAGCGTGACCTGCGGGACTTTTGCAACGAGCTCTGATCTTCTTTCGTCCGTCATCGTAATCCGCGCTCGCCTTCCTTGTGCATGCGCGGCCCCTTTACTTCGAGCGGCTCGGCAGCTTTGCGCGCGGGAATCTGCGGGCAGGTGTCGATCCACTTCTCGGCATCGGGTGCGGCCCAGCGCACTGCATTGCGCAGCACCTGCCTAACGAGTGGATGATGGTAGATCGGATAAACTTCGTGACCGGGACGGAAGTAGAAGATCTTCCCGTTGCCTCGCTTCCAGGTGCAGCCGGAGCGAAAGACTTCTCCGCCTTCGAACCACGAGATGAAGACGATCTCATCCGGCGTCGGGATGGCGAACGGCTCGCCGTACATCTCAGTGTTGGGAATCTCAAAATAGCGATCGATCCCGCGAGCGATCGGATGTGCAGGATTGCAGACCCAGAGGCGTTCCTTCTCGCCGGCCTCGCGCCAGGTAAGCGAGCACGTCGTCCCCATGAGGCGCTTGAATGGCTTCGAGTAATGTGCGGAGTGCAGCGCGATCAATCCCATGCCTTGCCAGACGCGCGTCAGCACACGTTCGACGACGCGGTCGTTTACCTTTCCGTGCGCGGCGTGTCCCCACCAAACGAGCACGTCTGTCTCATCGAGGATCGCTTTCGTTAGGCCATGCTGCGGCTGCTCGAGCGTCCCGGTGCGCACGTCGAACTCGCGCTTCTCGTTGATACCTTCCGCGATTGTGGTGTGCATCCCGTCGGGATAAATGTTGCGCACGATAGAGTTCTTGCGTTCGTGCACGTTCTCGCCCCAAACGGTAACGCGGAGTTTGCGCGGCATGGCGCCTAAGATGAACGCGCTTCGCGCAGCGCGCGAATGGCAGGATGGCGGGCGATCATGCGCATGGCTTTCGCGAGCAGCTCGCGGCCGGGTGAGATCTTGTGCCACGGCGATGCGCCGCTCGGATGTGGCAGAGGGATGATGTCGAACGCGTTGCCGGCGCGTTCCATGATAAACTTGCGGCCGATTACCGCGTCGAGTTTGTCGAGCGCGATGAACTGCGCGATCGCGAGCTTACCGACGGGAATGACGAGCCGCGGCAGCAGGATTTCGAATTCTTCATTCATCCACGAT
Organism: Chthoniobacterales bacterium; assembly: GCA_045809985.1. GTDB lineage: Bacteria > Verrucomicrobiota > Verrucomicrobiia > Chthoniobacterales > UBA10450 > JACCTI01. Next base: position 6,041 of record JBJMWV010000219.1, read on the forward strand.
GAGCAATTGCGGATCTCCAGCGGATTCGGAACGCGATCAGTTCCGCCTGATGCTTTTCCCGGAAAGCAGCGACAGACCGCCGCGAAGTAGACGCGCGCACGCATCTGCGCTTCGTCCATTCCGCAGAATTCTTCGAACCAGCGGAAGAGTGTCTTCCCGGCGGTATGCGCGAACGGGCGCTTCAGCACCGGCTCACGAACGCCGGGCGCCTGGCCGATGATCATCACGTCACTGACGATCGGTCCGCCTGAAACCGGCGGCGGCACCATCCGCGGACAGCGTCGGCATTGCACCAGCCGCGCTACGTGGTCTTCGAGCTGCGCGAGCTCGCGCGATCGCGCCATCACCTAGCGACGAAAGAACGAGAAGAGCAGACTCAGCACAACGCTGACGAGAATGCAGGTGACGATCGGGAAATAGAATCCGGTGTTGCCGCGTTCGATCCGGATATCGCCTGGAAGTTTCCCGATCCAATGAGCGTAGCCGGACCAGAGCACGAGTCCTAGCACGACAGCGATGATGCCGAAGATGACGAGCAGCTTTCCGATTTCCGGCACGGAGCAATTTGTTTCGAGTCCTTGCGTCGCGCAATCGTGCGGAGAAATTCTGCGCAACGATGGCAGAGCAGTTCCGAGATTATTACGAGACGCTGGGCGTTTCGAAAACGGCGAGCGAGGACGAGATCAAATCGGCCTTCCGCAAGCTCGCGCGCAAACATCATCCCGACGTCGCGAAGGATAAGAAGAGCGCGGAAGAGAAGTTCAAGCAGATCAACGAGGCCTACGAGGTCTTGAGCGATCCGGAGAAGCGGAAGAAATACGATCAGCTCGGCGCGGATTGGAACCAGCCGGGCGGCGGATTCCAACCGCCACCCGGATGGGGCGCAGGTCAGCCGGGAGGTGGATATCAACGCTGGAGCCCCGGCGGCGGAAACGGTGGCGGCGTTGAATTTGAATTTGGCGGGACCGGCTTCAGCGATTTCTTCGAGCAATTCTTCGGTGGCGGTCGCGGTCGCTCCGATTTCGGCGGCTTCGGACAGCGTGCGCCCAGCGCCGAACGCGGGAGCGATGTCGAAGCGGACATCATGGTGCCGCTGGAAGAAGCGTTGCAGGGCGCGA
>JBJMWV010000220.1:0-7335 GCA_045809985.1 Chthoniobacterales bacterium
CGACGGATGGCTGTTTCTCGATGGACGGGACGATCGCGGACTTGGAATCAATCGTTAGGCTCGCTGAGCAATACAACGCGATCACGATGATCGATGACGCGCATGCGACAGGCTTCCTCGGCAAGATGGGCCGCGGCACGCACGAGTATCGCGGCGTGATGGGCAAGATCGACATCATTACGGGCACACTTGGCAAAGCACTTGGCGGCGCGAGCGGTGGCTTCACCAGCGCGCGGAAGCACATCGTCGAGCTGCTGCGCCAGCGTTCGCGTCCGTATCTTTTCTCGAACAGCGTCGCGCCTCCGATCGTCGCGGCGACGTTGAAAGGTCTCGAACTGCTCAAAGCTTCGACCGAACTGCGCGACAAGCTTGAGGAGAACACGAAATACTTCCGTGCTGCGGTGACGGAGCGCGGCCTGACGATCAAACCGGGCACACATCCGATCGTGCCGATCATGATTGGCGATGCGGCGAAGTCGCAGAAGTTTGCCGCGCGAATGCTCGAGAAAGGCGTCTACGTGATCGGCTTTTTCTATCCGGTCGTGCCACACGGAACAGCGCGCATTCGCACCCAAGTGAGCGCGGCGCACTCGCGCGCGGATCTCGAGTTCGCGGTCAATGCCTTCGCGGAAGCGAACAAAGAACTCGCCTAACGAGCGATGCTCTACATGGTCGTCGAGCGCTTCAAGGACGCGCCGGAAATCTACCGCCGCTTACGCGAGCGCGGACGGATGATGCCGCCGGGTCTGGAGTATGTCTCGAGCTGGATCAGTACGGACATGACCGTCTGCTACCAGCTCATGCAGACATCGGACGAATCCCTTTTTCCACTTTGGACTAACGAGTGGAAAAACGTGATGGAGTTCCAGATCGTGCCAGTGCGCACCTCGGCCGAGATAGTGCAGTTGATGGCGGAGCGCTGATCTTTGCTTTGACTTTCGCGTTCTCGCTGCGTCCTCTATTCGCCTTATTATGAAACTGCTTCGCGCGACTTTCGCGCTTCTTCCGCTCGCCTTCAGTCTCACTCTCGCGCATGCGCAGAATGCCGACTTTCCCGGCGTTGAAAAAGCGATGTCGGACAAAGTCTTCAAGGCCGCCGGGCTGGACAAGCTCACGCCTGAAGAGCGCGCGCGGCTCGATGAATTCATTCGCAGCTACACCGCTTCGGCGAATCAGGAGGCGGCCAAGGTCGCAGTCGATGAAGCAGTGAAGGGCAACAAGGTGCCCTCGCAGCCGCAGGTGATTGAGAGCCGCATTGTCGGACCATTCCGCGGCTACAATGGACGGAGCCGTTTTACTCTCGAAAACGGTCAGGTCTGGGCGCAATCGCAGCAGGTCAGCGCCGCTTATCCGCCGGTCGATTCACCGCCGGTCATCATCGTGAAGGCCGGCTGGGGCCATCGGATGTACATTCTCGGCGGCGGGAACATTCGCGTATCGCGAATGAACTAAGCGACCGCCGCGCCGCATCAGATCTGGTGCAGCGCAACGCTGCTCCCGACCCACGTTTTGTTCTTGTTGAACTTAACTCCCATCATCGCGCCCTGGCTCATCCGCACGAGATTGTTCACCAGCATCGGCTCACCGTTTTCCGGCCAGACGAACATCATGCGCAGTTCCGCTTTCGAGATCGGCCCATCGACCGTTGGAACGAAGGCCGCATAGTTCACTTTCTCCTGCAAAATCCAGGCGTGCGGATCCTCCAGGGCCTCGAGCTTCTGTTCGTTAGGCTCGAGATCAACCCCGAGCCCGGCGAAAGAGTAGAGCGGCTTCAAGACGAACTCCTTCAGCGATTCGCCACGCGGAAATTGATCCGCAAAAAATGCGCGTGAGGTGTAGTTGGTCTTCAGGAACGGGAGCGAATGTTTGCTGATCCGGAAATACCAATTCGGATGCCCGATCCATTGCGCGTCGACTTCGTCTTGGAAGCTGAAGCCGAAGCTGAGATCCGGGCGGCGCAGTAGTTCGTCGAAGATCACGCGGTTGTAGATGCGCTCGATTTTCACCTCCCGGCCGTCACGCATGTAGAACAACTCGGAGGCGCGCCGCGTGACTTCCGTCAGGCCCACGGTCTGAATGCCAAGGAGCGTTTCCGTGCACGCGAAGTCGACGCGCGTGTTCTGTTTTTCCGGCTCGATCTCGAGCAAGATGACGCGCTCGGGATCGCTGTCCGCGACGACTGTTTTGTGCAGCAGTTCGCGGTACGATTGATCGTCGAGTCCGCCGAAGTAGGAATGCCAGTCTGCTGGAATCGCCGGATACCCGTGGCGCAAACTGTGCACGAGCAGCACCTGAAATGCGTAGAGGCTCGGGAAGCCTTGCAGTTCGATCAGGCGCGGCTTGAGCCGGCCGCCCTCTTCGCAGATCGCGAAGTCGACCTGAATGAAAATCGGGTGCGGAGGTTCGCCGGGAACTTCGAGACCCGGCGGGATCGCGGTGGCCGCATGCTTTGCGAATTCCAGCGTGCGCGTTTGCGCGACGAGCTCTTCGGCCGCGTGCGCAACTTCAGTCGCGAATTCGTCGGTCAGGAAGATCGGCGTTTCCGAGATGCGGAAGTCGACCGGCCAGCGTTCTGTCTCGTTCGCGACGCGGAGCATCTCCGCGTAACGCGCCGGAGTGAAGTCGGCATTGAAACGCGCGCGCAGCTCCGGGTGCATGTCTCCGCATTATGGAGAAACTCGCGCGCCTTGCCTCTTTTTTATTCCGAGACGAAGACGAACGCGCCTAAGGCGCGACGGAGCACTCGTTAGGCACGGCGACTAGATCAGGAACTTGCCGCGTTCCATCACCTTCTCGTCGTCGAACCAGATGTCGAACTCGCGCCCGACGCAGTCGATGTGCGTCTTGGAAATCCACGTCTGGCCGGTGTGCTCGGCGTAGGGATGTCCGAAGGCGATGTGAATGCCCGGAATTTTTTCGTCCTGCAGAATGTTCCCAATGATGTCCGTGCAGGCGGTGTTCGTCCCGACCGCAAACTCACCGACCCGGTTGCTGTTCTCGTCGGTCGAAGTGTAGGCGCGGAATTCCTCGAGCAGCTCCTTGTTCTCGCAGGCTAACGAGCGGATGCGATTGTCGACCACCTCAATCGTAAGCGGCGTCTCCTTCAGGTCACCGTACTTCGCGCAGAGATAATCGCCGACCACGCCATCGACCACGAACACGCCGTTGCTCGTGAACGGTGAAGTGAAAATTTCACCGCCGGGCAGGTTGCCCCATTTATCGCGCGTGATGATACCGCTCGTCTTCAGCCACTTCAGAGTCGGCGAAAGTTCCGCGATGTAATCGGTCCCGCGCGGCGTACGGCAAATCACTCGCTCGGCCATGCGCGCTTTCTCTACAAGCCGCTGACTGAGCGCATCGACCTGGAGGAAATCGGCGCGCATTCCTTCCATCATGATCTGGCGCGTGATGTTGACCATGTGGCCGTGCCGCAGCCGATGCTTGTTCACCACGGCGGTCATCTCAATGCGCGACCCGAGTTCGCCGCGCTGCGTTTGCGCACAAAAAATACTGACCTGCGACGTCGCGAGATCGTCGAGGATGATCTGCGGCATTCCGGTCAGCGGCCGAGGCGCGTAATCCTCGAGCACGAAGACGCCGAACTCCGAGCCGACATCTTCCACTTCGACCTGCAAGGCTGCTGCGATGTCCGCGCTTTCCTCGTCCGTGATGATCGTGATCCGCTCCTCCGGCTTCAGGCGCAGGCAGTCGCGGATGGCGTTCCGCGCGCCGGGCGCGAGCTCGGCGTCGATCGTGTCGGTAGAAAGTCGGTCAGGCATGAAATTAGAACGGCCTATATTGCCCGAGAACTGCCTTTGAGCAATTCACTTGCCGCGCGGCTCAGGCGGCCGCTGCGGCGGCGCAGATCGTCTCAATAATGTGGTGCACTTCGCCGCCGCGCCCCGCCGTTTTCACAAAGCGAAACTGCACCGCGCTGTCGCCGAGCGTCTCGTTCAGGAACTCTTCGCTCGTCGTATGGTCGACAATCAAAACGACGCCGCCGGGCCTCGCGAGCTTCTTTAATTCCTGAAGCTCGAAGACGCAGCCGGCATTCGCACTGGTAAAGCCACGGAGATCGATCAGGACGGCGTCGCTTTGGCTTACGAGCTGTGAAAGGACGAGTTGCCATGCGTTTTCCTGACAGAAGAAATCATTTACGCGGAAGCGCTGATCGAAGTCGCGGGTGAGATCGGCCTCCGCGAGTCGCTTCTCAAATGCCCGCGCGCCATCAATGAAACGGCGCGCTAGTTTGCCGCCGAGAAAGGCCAGAAACTCGTGCGGGTCGACGGTTGTTGTCGCGAGATCTGGTCCGGCGATGAACTGAATGCTTCCGACGTAGCGCCAGTGTTGCGCGACGCGGTGGAACATCCGCTGGCTCCGCCGCCCGAGCGAAAACACGCGCAGGATGAGTAGCCGCGGAGCATCACTCGTCCTGATGCGCCAACAGCGAAACGCGATCGCGAGCGTCAGTTTGTAGATTGCCAGTGCGAGGATCGCGGCGAGCGCCCAAGCCGCTCCATTGATCGAGAGGAACACTGCATGCACACTCGCGAAGGTGATCCAAATCGCATCGAGCATGATCGATTGATCGGTGATCTTCTTTCTTTCGTAGCGACGCCCGATCCAGCGCATCGCGAACCAGCCGAAGACGGCGAAAATGAGAAAGCCCGCACCCAAGACGAGCGCGAGGTAAGTCGTCGCATTGAATCCGAGTGACAGCGCAGCGTGCGTCACCGTTCCGCTGTGTTGCACGTCATATGCGAGCAGCTCGAACGCGATCTCGCAGCCAATCGCCGCGACCAGCACAAACGTAAAGATCACAGGACCGACGGCGCGGATCGGGCGCGTCAGGAAACACAGGAGCAGCAGCGTTGGGCCGAGATTCGAGAAGCCCCAGAGCACGACGATTTGTTTCGCGCTCATTCCCACGAAGGCGCCGCAGAACAACACCGCGAAGTAAGCCAGGACGATGATCGCTTTTGTTCGGCGTTCCGCTCCCGCGATCAGGATCACACTCCACGCGATCGCCCACGCGTAATTCCAGACGAGAACGAGCACGATCAGCAAAGTGAACGGGAGCTTTCCCGCAATGAGCTCCGCGCAAGCTACTACGATCGCGTAAGCACAGCCGGCAGTGACGTAGATCAACGCAGCGCGCCACGGAGAGCGCAGCGCGATCCGCCGCAATTCGTTAGGCGAAAGAGCAGTGTTGCGACTCCGCGTTGGGCGTTCGCTCTCTGCGTTTCCAGGTTGAGTCGCAGCGCGCTTGCTCATCGAGCGAAGCACGGCGCGTTTGTAGAGTTGAAGGAGAAAGAATGAGAGCGGCAATGCGATGAACGCCGCGCCAAGCAGCACCAACGGCAGGCGGCCAGTGAGCATTAGTCCGCTCGACATCACTCACGTCCGCAGGCGAACGAGCCTGCAGTCGTTAGGCAAAGTATGCTCGCGAACGAGCGGGCGCGTCGAGCCTAAGCGCTCGCGGATGAGCTTTGCGCGAAGGTCGTGTCGTTCAGATCGAGTCCTTCGTAGGTCTCCTGCACGATCAGATCGACGACGTCTTTCATGTCGTGCCGGCGCTCCCAAGCCTGCAGCTGGCGATCCGAGCCGGTGCCGTCCCGCAGGATTCCTTCGATGTGCTCGATCTCGCGTCGAATTCCGAGCTCGTCGATTTCTCCATCGACGAAGTCGAGGATCTCGTGCACCAGCGTGCGCGTTTCGACTTCGGATTCGCGGCCGAAATCGATCAGCTTTCCATCCAGTCCGTAACGCGCGGCGCGCCAGCGGTTCTCATCGATGAGGCGCCGGCGATAAATGCGGAACGAAAGATTATCGCGCTGCAGTTTGTGCAAGCGCACGACCACCGCCTGAATGATCGCGGCCATCGCGAGCGTGTCGTCGACGCGCGACTGCGCATCGCAGACACGGATTTCGAGCGTGTCGAAGAACGGATGGAGACGGATGTCCCACCAGATCTTCTTCGCGTTATCGACACACTTTGTCCGGATGAGCAGCTTGAGGTAGTCATCGTACTCGCTCAGGCCTTCGAACGCATCGGGAATACCCGTGCGCGGGAAGCGCTCGAAAACTTTCAGGCGATATCCTTTGAACCCGGTGTTGCGCCCGATCCAGAACGGCGAGTTGGTCGAGAGCGCGTAGATGTGCGGCAGGAAATAGCGCGCCTGATTCATGACGTGGATCGCCATCTCGCGATTCGGAATTCCGACGTGCACATGCAGGCCGAAGATCAGGTTCGCGCGCGCGACCTGTTGCATGTCTTTCACGATCTCCTTGTAACGCTCGCCCTCGGTGATGAGCTGATCGTGCCAATGCGAAAACGGATGCGTTCCCGCGCTCGCGATCTTCGTTCCGCCGCGCTCCGCGAGTTGCGCGAGATGACTGCGCAATTGGACGACATGCTGGCGCGCATCGACGATCGATTGGCAGATCTCGGTCCCGAGCTCGACCACGCTCTGGTGCATCTCGGGTTTGATTTGCTCTTTCAGCGTGAGCTTGCCGCCCTCGAGGATTTCCTGGATGTGCGACTTCAGCTCGCGGGTCTGCGGATCGACAATCGCGAACTCCTCCTCGATCCCGAGGGTGAAGACGTGGTCTTTTGGGATCACGAAAACAAGAAGCGCCAAGAGCGCGCGTTGCGCAAGCCGCGAGGAAACGGGCTACTTCGGCTGGCTGCCCGCGCGTGGCGTGAGGCCGACACGCGCGAGGTATTCTTCCACGCTGAGAAGATTGTCTCCTGCGCGCTGCACGATCTTGAGCAGCGTGTCCATGGAGGAGACTTCCTCCAGTTGTTCGGCGAGGAACCACTGCAGGAAGTTGATCGTGATGTAGTCGTTCTCGGAACGCGCGAGCTCGACCAGCGCATTGATCTGATGCGTCACCTGCACTTCCTGGTCTAACGAGAGCTTAACCGACTCTTCCGCGGAACTGAATGAAGCCTGCGGCGCTGCGATCGCTGGAATCACGACACGGCCACCGGCGTCAGTGACGTAGTTGATGAAGCGCATGGCGTGCTCGTTCTCTTCAGCCGCCTGTTTGAAGAAATGCTGCGCGAGCTGCGGCAGCGCTTCGGCGGAGAAGTAGGCGGCAATCGCGACGTACTGCAACGAAGCACCGAATTCGTTGCCGATCTGGTGATTGATGGCGTCGATGACTTTATTGCTGGTGAGCATGCCGGCAGGCTATCGGGCTCCGGCGACCGCGACAAACATGAATGCGCTGGCGTGCAGGAGAACGCGGCGCAGATTTGATCCGTGCACGACCTGGCCCGCCGTGATGTTGATTGGCGCGCGATCCGCGAGGACTTCCCGATCCTCGATC
>JBJMWV010000221.1:0-7997 GCA_045809985.1 Chthoniobacterales bacterium
CGCGACCGGCGGCTGAACCAGCTCACGCACGTCCTCTCGCCGTCGCGCCAGAATTTGCGCGAGAAAACTCTCGTTAGTCACAGATTCAGGTGACAAGCGCCTCGACCGACGCGAATTCTTCCTGCACGCCGTTCGCGACGATCTCCCTCAGGATCTGCACCGCGTCCCAGCATTCCGCGAAGGTGTTGTAGAGCGGCGACGGCGCGAGCCGCACGACGTCCGGCTTACGGAAATCCGGAATGACTCCGCGCGCGCGCAACGCGAGCGAGATCGGCTGCGCTTCCTCGTGCCGCAACGAAACATGGCCGCCGCGGCGCGTATGCTCGCGCGGTGTGCCGATCGTAAATCCAAGCTCGCTCAGCTCTGCGTCCGCTACTTCCATGATGAAGTCCGTCATGCCTAACGACTTCTTGCGGATACGCTCGAGACCGGCTTCTTCGATCGGCTGCAACGCGCCTTCGATCGGCGCCATGCTCAAAACCGCAGGCGTGCCGATCTGCAAAGCCGACGCGCCGATGCCGGGAAAGAATTCATCAGACATCTCGAACATGCTTTCCTTGTGCACGCTCCACCAGCCGGCGAGACCTGCATCGACGCGGCCGTCAGCCGCGAAGTGCCGGCGATTGATGTAAAGACCGGCGACTGAGCCGGGGCCCGCATTGAGCCATTTGTAATGACCCCAGCCGGCGAAATCCGCGCCCCATTCATCGAGCGCGTGCGGCATCAACCCCACGCTGTGCGACATGTCGATGCCGATAACGACGTCGTTCTCGCGCGCCGCGGCGCAGAGACGCTCGAGATCGAGCAGTTGTCCCGTCGTATAGACAATCGATGGGAAGAGCGCCATCTGCAGTTCCGGATTCGCGAGCGCGCGAACGATTTTGTCTTCATCGAGAAAGCGCGAATCATCCGAGCGGACAACGACGAGATGCTCGTCCGGATCGAGCCCGCGCAACCGCAGATGACTGCGCAGCGCATATCGATCAGTCGGAAAACTGTGCGCATCGATCAGCACCTTCGTCCGCGTATCGTGCGGCTTATAGAGCGTCGAGAGCAACTGATGCAGGTTCACCGTCATCGAGTTGGCGATCGCCACTTCGTCCGGCTCGGCGCCAACCAATTTCGCAACACGTCCGGCGAGCGTTTCCGCCATCGTGAACCACGGAATATCACCGTTGAGCCACCCGCCGATCCCGCCGGTTTTCCACTCGTTCAAGACTCGCGCCAGGCTCTCCTCCGCGTCGCGGCAGAGAAGCCCGAGCGAGTTGCCATCGAGGTAGATCTTGTCTTCCGGCACATAGAAGCGCGCGCGGAATTTACGCAGCGGATCGGCAGCATCGCGCTGCTCAGCCTGCGCACGGGATAGTGGCGACTTCATCGGACACGCACGCTACCGGCATAGCGGATTTCAGCAATGCGGCTGACTTCTTCAGCGCTACAGTGCGCGGCATCGACCCTTTTCTGCAAAGCGCCATTGATGAAGCACGCACCGGCTTACGCGAAGGCGGCATCCCGATCGGCTCCGTGCTGGTCTGCGACGGCAACATCGTCGGTCGCGGCCACAATTTACGCGTGCAGCGCAGCAGCGTGATCCATCACGCGGAGATGAACTGCCTCGAGAACGCCGGTCGGCAACCAGCCGATGTGTATCGGCGTTGCACGATCTACTCGACGCTTTCCCCCTGCCAAATGTGCAGCGGTGCGATCGTGCTCTATGGAATTCCGCGCGTCGTGATCGGCGAGAATCAGACGTTCGTCGGCGCGGAGGAATACATGCGCGCCAAGGGCGTGCAGCTCGAGGTGCTGCAGGACGAGGAATGCATCGCTATGATGCGCGACTTCATCCGCGCCCGGCCCGAGCTCTGGAACGAAGATATCGGCGTCTGAGCCTACGCTTCGATCAGGCTGGTGAGCTTCATGTTCACCGCGTCGACCAGTCCTTGATCCGTCAGCTTCAACGTCGGAATCGGTGAGAGGCTGAGGAACGAGAGCGACATAAACGCCGCGGGCAAGTTGCTGCCTAACGACTTTGCCGCGGCGTTCAGCGCGCGGATTTTTTCGACGACTTCGGCGAGTGGACGGTCGGAGACGAGGCCGGCAATCGGCAGCGGAAGCGCGGCTATTTCCTTCCCGTTTTCGACGGCAACCTGGCCGCCGCCCATCTTCTGCAGCGCTGCGACGGCAGCGACAATCTCGCTGTCCGATGTGCCGACGACGATGACGTTATGCGCGTCGTGCGCGACCGTTGAACCAAGCGCGCCGCGCTTCAATTCGAACCCGCGCACAAAACCAACGCCGACATTGCCAGTCGCGTTGTGACGTTCGACGACGACGAGCTTCAGGATGTCGCGCGCCGAATCGCCAACAATCTCGTCGTTCTCGATCTTCGGCGCGACGCTGATCGCGTTGGTGATGATTTGCTCCGGCACGAGCTCAATGACTTTGATCGACTTCGCTTCGTTCGATTTCACCGCGATGTCTGGCGCGCCGCGAAAGCGAATGTTCATCGTGTTCCGCGGTTGCTTCACCGTCGCGACCTGCGGACCGCAGTATTCACCGTCGCGCGCGACCAGTTTCCCTTTCTTGTAAACGCGCCTGACGACAAATTTCTCCAGGTCATCGAGCACGATGAAGTCGGCCCAGAAGCGTGGCGCGATCGCGCCGTGATTCCGCAACCGATAGTGCCGCGCGGTGTTGATCGTGCCCATCTGGATCGCGGTGATCGCCGGCACGCCTAACGAGATCGCCTTGCGAATCGAATGATCGATGTGGCCTTCGCTCAGCAGATCGCCCGGCAATTTGTCGTCCGTCGCGAACGAGCAGTTCGCCGCATTCTCCGGCCTAACGAGTGATATGATGTGCTCGAGATTCCGTTCCGTGCTGCCTTCGCGCACGAGCAAATGCATCCCGAGCCGCAGCTTCTCGCGCGCCTCGTCGAGCTCGGTGCTTTCGTGATCCGAGCGGACGCCGGCGAGCGCGTAGGCATTCAAGCTGCGCCCGCGCAGACCTGGTGCGTGGCCGTCGATCAACTTCCCCTTCCCCGCGCGAATCTTGTCGAGCTCGCTTTCGAAACCGAGGAAAACACCTGGGTAATTCATCAACTCCGCAACGCCGGCGATCCGCTCGTCATTGATCATCTCCGCCAAATCGCTCGCCTGCATGCGCGCGCCGCTCGTCTCCAGTGGCGTCGCTGGAATGCACGACGGCAGCATGATGAAGAGATCGACCGGCAAACCTTTGCTCGCCTCGAGCACGTATTGGATCCCTTCCTTCCCGAGCACGTTCGTGAACTCGTGCGGATCGATGACCATCGCGCCGGTCCCATGCGGCACGATCACGCGCGCGAGTTCGGGCAGCGTGACCATGCTGCTTTCGACATGGAAATGTCCTTCGATCAAACTCGGCGCGAGATACGCGCGGTTCAGATCAACGACTTCACGCGCCTCGTAGTCACCGATTCCAACTACGCGACCGTCATCGACCGCGACGTTCGCCGGATAAATCTCGCCGCTGAAAACGTTAACCAGCTGCGCGTTCTTCAAGAGCAACTCCGCCGGCGCTTCTCCCCGCGCCACAGCCAGTTTGTGCTGCAGTTCCCTCACGAGAGAAGCTGCTCGGCGACCGCGTGCTCGGGTGTTGCTTCGGCTGGTCGCGGCGAGCTCGTGCGACCGGTGATCGCGTTGAAGATCGCTTCCGGTGTCGCGGGCGAGGCGAGCGGAACCTGTCCGCTGTTGTCGCCGAACGCTGCGACCGCATCGCGAATCGCTTCACGCACCGAAATGGCGAGCATCAACGGCGGTTCCCCGACCGCCTTGCTGCCGTGAATCACATTCGACTGCGTCGCATCCGAAAGGAACGTGACGTTGAAGACGTCAGGCGTGTCGCCGATCGCCGGAATCTTATACGTGTCCGGCGAATGCGTGCGCAGCCGGCCTTCTGAATCCCACACCAGCTCTTCGCAGGTGAGCCAGCCCGCGCCCTGCACGAAGCCGCCTTCGATCTGGCCGCGCGCGATGCCGATGTTCACCGGATCGCCGGCGTCATGCAGAATGTCGACCCGACGGATGTGATGCATGCCGGTGAAGCCATCGACTTCGACTTCGCTCGCCGCCGCGCCGACCGCGAAGTAGTGGAACGGCTTTCCGCGTCCGTTCTCGCGATCGTAGTAGATGTCGGGCGTGCGGTAGAACCCGGTCGCGCTCAGACTCGTGCGCGCGAAGTAGGCGCGTTGATACAACTCCGCCATCGGCATCTGCTGATCGATCGAATCGATCTCGAAGAAACGATTGGCAGCGAAGACGACATTCTCCGGCGCGACAGGATGTCCGAGTTCCTCGCTCAACATCTGCGTCGCGAATGGCAGCAGTCGCGCCCGCAAAGTGTCGCAGGCATCCTTCACCGCCGCGCCGTTCAGGTCTGTGCCGCACGACGCCGCGGTCGCCGATGTGTTCGGAACCTTGTCCGTTCGCGTCGCCATCACGCGAATCCGATCACTCGTTAGGCCAAGTTCGCGCGCGGCGATGAGCGCGATGTTCGTGTAAACGCCCTGCCCCATTTCCGTCCCGCCGTGATTCACCTGCACGGTCCCGTCCTGAAAAAGCAGCACGAGCGCGCCGGCCTGATTGAGATGCGTCGTCGTGAAGGAAATACCGAACTTCACCGGCGTGATCGCGAGACCACGTTTTCGATTCGGCTGTGCCGAATTCCACTCGCGCAATTCGTCACGTCGCCTAACGAATTCACTCGACTCGAGGAGTTCGCGCCAGATGCGCTGGATGCGATTGTCCTCAATGTGCTGTCCGTAATGCGTCGTGTTCGTCTCGCCGCTGCCGCGGTAGAGATTGCGCTCGCGCACCAGTTCCGGCGGCAATCCAAGCTCACGCGCGATCCTGTCGATGATCTCCTCGATCACGAGCATACCTTGCGGGCCGCCGAAACCTCGAAACGCCGTGTTCGAGGCGAGGTTCGTCTTGGCGACGCGCCCGCTGAACTCGACGTGCGGAATGTAGTAGGCGTTGTCGAGATGAAAGAGCGCGCGGTCGGTGATGGCACGCGACAGATCGAGCGTCCAGCCGCCGTTCGAAATCAGATCAACCTTCGCCGCCTGAATCATTCCGGCGCGATCGAAGCCGACGTGAAACTTCCCGAAAAACGGATGCCGTTTGCCGGTGATCATCATGTCCTGATCGCGATTGAAACGAACGCGCACCTTGTCGCCCGTCTTAGTGGCGGCGAGCGCGGCGAGCGACGCAGGGATCGCGGCCTGCGTTTCCTTCCCGCCAAAGCCGCCGCCCATTCGCGGACATTCGACGACCACGCTGTGCATCGGCAGGCCTAACAAGTGCGCGACGATGTGCTGCACTTCGGACGGATGCTGCGTCGACGAACTGATGAAGATCGTGCCGTCTTCACCGCGCTCAGCCCACGACGCGTGACTCTCGAGCGCAAAATGATCCTGGCCACCAAACGAGAAGGAGCCTTCGAACGAATGAGGCGCGGCGCGCAACGCTCCTTCGACATCGCCGCGCCGGATGTAAGCCGGCTCAGAGTGAAAGCTGTCGCCTGCGATCGCTTCTTCGATTGTGAAGACCGGCGTGAGCAATTCGTACTCGACGATCACCTTCTCCGCCGCCGCGCGACAAATCTCCTGCGTCTCGCCTACAACGACGGCGATGATCTGGCTGTGATACGAAACTTCTGTCGTCGCGAGTAACGGCTCGTCGTGCCGAACCGCGCCGACGTCGTTCATCCCAGGAATGTCTTCCGCCAGCAGCACCGCGCGCACGCCGGCCATCTCGCGCGCGGCGGAAGCATCGCGCCGCAAGATCTTCGCCCGCGCATGCGGCGAAGAGACCGGCCAGACCTCCAGCATGCCGGTGAGTTGCGCATGATCATCCACGTAAATCGCTTCGCCGCTGACGTGCTTGTGCGCGCTCTCGTGGGGCATCGCTTCGTCGCGATCCGTCAACTGACGCGCCATCTTCTTCTCGTTAGCCGCACCGCGTTCATCGGCGAAAAACTTCCGCAGCAATGTTTTAATCAACTGCTGCCGGTAAGCTGCGCTGCCGCGCACGTCGGAGATAGGCGTAAACTCGTGCTCGAGAATCGGCAGCACCGCCTCGCACGTCTCCGCGCCGAATGCGCGGCCAAGCAATGCCTGCTCGGTATTGCGCGCACGGATCGGCATGGCGGCGACGCCGCCGTAAGCCAGCCGCGCATGCGTGATGTTGTCATTCTCGATTCGGAGCGAGAAGCAACCCGCGACGGTGCTGATGTCCATTTCGCGCCGCTTCGATGCCTTGAAGAAGCGTGCTCTTCGTCCTGCAACTCGCGGAATGAGTATGGACTTCAGAATCTCCCCGTGCTGCAACGCCGTCTCGCGATAACCGACGAAGAAGTCATCGATCGACAGCGTGCGCTCCCCGCTCGCGGAGGCGAGCACGACGTCCGCCTCGAGCGCGAGCAGTACGGGCGCAGAATCGCCGATCGGCGACGCCGTCACGATATTGCCGCCCATCGTGGCGCGATTTCGGATTTGGCGCGAGCCGAAGACGAGCAGCATCTCGCGCAGCTCGGGATATTCCCCGCCGAGCGCCTCATCAATCGTGGTCAGCGTCGCGGCCGCGCCGATCGACCACTCGTTAGGCGATTCACCGATCGCACTCAGCTCCGGGATGGCTTCGAGCGAAATCAGCGTCGGGAACTTGCGAAACTTCTTTGTGATCTCGAGGCCAAGCTCGGTCGCGCCCGCTATCAGTCGCGCCTCCGGATGCGCCGCCATCAGCGCGAAGAGCTTCTCGAGAGAAGTCGGCCGGAGAAATTTCTCGTCGCCGAAGCTGTAACGCGCCGCGCCGATTTTCGCCTTCGCCGTCTTGAGCTGTTCATCAAACTCATCGCCTCCATTTCGCCTAACGAATGCGTCCGCCGCCGCATCGCGTATCGGACGGTAGCCTGTGCAGCGACAGAGATTCCCGCAAAGCTGCTCGTCCACCTGCGCCGCGGTTTTCAGGTCGCGTCGGTAGTAGCCCTCGAAGAGCGACATTATGAAACCAGGCGTGCAGTAGCCGCACTGCGAGCCGAAGTCTTCCACCATGCATTGCTGCACCGGATGCGGCTTCTCGCGCGCTACGCCTTCGACTGTGACGATGTCGCGTCCGGCGATCAACGGCAGCGGCATGAGACAGCTGTTGATCGCGCGAAAGCAGCGTTTCCCGCGCGTGTCACGATCGATCATAGCAACGGAGCAGGCGCCGCAATCACCTTCCGCGCAGCCTTCCTTCGAACCAGTCAGGCCGCTGGTGCGCAGCCATTCGAGGAGCGTCAGGTTTGGCGAGACGGAATCGACGCGGACGGCTTTGCCATTGAGCCGGAACTCGATCGCGCCACTCATCACTTCGCGCGGCGCCGCCCTTCCAAAATTTTGTGGAATGAGCGCGAACGGATTTCCTCGAGTGTTAATCCCGTGGCGAGCGCCTCCTCTTCCATGATCGCGCCGCACGCCATTCCGCGGAGGAAGAAATTGACCAGGCCCTGACCGGTCGCGGCGTCGTCGAAAACATCGCCGTGCAGCGAGGCGAGCGCCGCCTTCTCAACGAACGCTTTCAGGCGCTCGGAAGCACTCGTTAGGCTCCCGAGAAAGAAATGATAAACCGCGGCGTAGCGCGTGACGAGTTGCGCCGGATGTAGGTCCCAGCCTTGGAAGAAGCCATTGCGCAGCGAGTGCATGTTATCCTCGAAACCGCGGCGCCACGCTGCGTGCACCACGTCGCGTTCGCCGACCGGCAGGATGTTGGTCGCGCCGTCGGACAGATGAATGCCGGAGCCGGATAACGAGACCAGCATCACCTGGCGCGCAAAGTCGCAGATGGGATGTTCCATCGCCTGATACGCCGCGGTGATGCCACACGATGCGGTGTAATCATAGACGCCGAAGTGCACGCTGCGGCAGCGTCCCTCCGCCGCCTCCACTAACGAATGCAAACCAAGCCTTCCATCGC
>JBJMWV010000222.1:0-2559 GCA_045809985.1 Chthoniobacterales bacterium
CTGCATGAGTTTGGCCACACGGTGGGGCTCGATCATCCGGACGAGGCCAGCCCGGCTCAGCACGTCACGGCGATCATGAACTCGCTGATCAGCAACATCGATTCGTTGCAATCAGACGACATCACCGGCGGCCAGAGCCTCTACAATACCGGACCAGCTTACCGCACGATTCCTCCTGCGCCCAACTTGGTGAACCTTTCGACCCGTGGCTTTGTCGGCGTGAACGACCAAGTCCTGATCGGCGGCTTTATTCTCGATGGCTCGCAGTCAACCACGGTGATCCTGCGCGCCATCGGACATTCGCTCGCAGGTTTCGGCATCTCGAGTCCGCTGAAAGATCCGCAAATCGAGCTGCGCGACGGCAACGGGACCCTTCTGAGCACAAACGACGATTGGATCGATAGCCCGGATGCGCAGACGATTGCGAGTTACAAGCTTGATCCGGGGAACACGATCGAGTCAGCCATCATGCGCACGCTTACACCGGGCAACTACACCGCGCTCGTGCGCTCGTTCGACAACGGCGACGGCGACCTGACGGGCACAGGCTTGGTCGAACTTTACGATCTGCATGCGAACACCGGCGGACGCGCACAGAACATTTCGACCCGCGGTCAGGTGCAAACCGGCGATGACGTGATGATCGCCGGATTCATTGTCGGCGGCACTCAGCCGAAGGAAGTTGTCGTGCGCGGCATCGGGCCATCGCTGCTCGACAGCAACGTCCCCGGCGCCCTGCTCGATCCGACGATTGAAGTGCACAGCGCGAGCGGGCAGACAATCGCGTCGAACGACAACTGGCAAACCGATCCCGGCGCGACTCGGGTGATGACGCTAAACCTCGCACCGAAGCGAAACGCGGAATCGGCGATAGACCTCACGCTGAATCCCGGCACTTACACGGTCATCATGCGCGGCGTGAACAATTCGACCGGCATCGGTTTGATCGAAGTCTACGACATCAGTCCGGCGCCGTAGCCTAACGAGAGACTAACGAGTCATGAGTCGTTACTCGATATCGGCGTCGCCTTTCCCGGCTTTCTGCCCGCGCAGCTTCGCCTGGATGAACATGTCGATCTCGCCGTCCATCACTGCCTGGACGTTGCTCGTTTCCGCACCGGTGCGGTGATCCTTCACCATCTGGTAAGGCTGGAAAACGTAGGACCGAATCTGGCTACCCCATGCGACGTCGCCTTTCTCGCCGTATTGCCGGTCGATCTCCGCCCGCTTCTTGTCCTGCTCAATTTCGTAGAGCTTCGCTTTCAACATCTTCATCGCGAGCTCGCGGTTTCGGCCCTGGCTGCGCTCCGCCTGACAGGCGACGACGATACCAGTCGGCTTGTGCACGATGCGCACTGCGGTCTCGACCTTGTTTACATTCTGCCCGCCTTTCCCGCCGGCGCGGAACGTGTCCACTTCGATGTCAGCCGGATTGACTTCGATCGGTGCGCTGTCCGCGATCTCGGGCACAACATCGACGCTCGCGAATGAGGTGTGGCGGCGCTTGTTCGCGTCAAACGGGGAGATGCGGACGAGTCGATGCACGCCGCGCTCAGCGTTCAGATATCCGTAGGCATACTCGCCAGTGACAAGAAACGTCGCTGACTTAATCCCGACTTCTTCGCCGGTCTGGATGTCGATCGTTTGCGACTTGAATCCGCTGCGCTCGATCCAGCGTTGATACATGCGCAGAAGCATGTCCGCCCAATCGCACGACTCGGTGCCGCCCGCGCCAGAGTGAATCGTGACGAACGCGTTCGACCTGTCGTTAGGCCCGGAGAGGAACTGGCGCAGCTCGAACTCCTCGAGCTTGTGAATCAGGCGCGCGTGTTCGGACGCGACGTCGCTGTCAGCATGCGCACGCTGCGTTGCATCAGCTTCTTCGGCGGCGAGCTGCTGCAGCACCTCGAAGTCGTCGGTTTCGCGCTCGAGCTCGCGAAACGGGGTGATCAGCGACTTGAGCCGCGAGACTTCCTCAACATCGGTCTGTGCGCGCTCGCGATTGTTCCAGAAATCCGGCGCGGCCATGCGCGCTTCAAGCTCCCCTAGTTGTTCCTGCAGCTTCGGGACGTCAAAGAAACCTCCGCAGTTCCGCGACTCGCGCTTTCAAATCTTCCGCGCTGACTTCCTGAACGTCCGTTGCCATGACGCGGAAGATAATGACGCCCCGACGACATGCCAGTCGTCATCGCAGGCGAGCGCGATGCGCGACTTACTTCGACTTGGCCGCGGGGCGCTGCTCGCTGCGAAAGATCGTCTCGCCTTCCCGCATCATGTCGAGCCGATCACGCGCGTACATTTCCAGGAAAGCCGGATCGTTCTTAAGCAGATTCACTTCGCGCGTCTGGCGCGCGAGCAAGGTTCTCTGCTCCGCGACCTGCGCCTGCAGACCGTCGATCTCGCCGCGGATTTGCGTGAGCTTCTTGTGCTGCGGAATAAAGAGACTGACGAGAATCAGCGCGCCGGCGAGACAGAGCAGCACACGCAAAATGCGGTTGAGCTGCTGCCAGATTGACGCTTCGCGACGCGCCCGGAAATCGCCGTAGCCGGGGTAATCCA
>JBJMWV010000223.1:0-9285 GCA_045809985.1 Chthoniobacterales bacterium
GCGCGGACGCTCGGAGCGCGCCAAACACAGCGCGAAACCGGCCGTCCATTGTTCATCACTCTCGCGCAGGAAGAACTGATCCTTCGCGAGCCGGCGATGCAGCTGGTGCAGCATTACGGGCAGAAGCTTTTCGCGCTGCTTTGGTCCGCGCCGAAGGTGCGATTCATCTTTGAGCAAAGCGAGACTTTGCCGGACTACGCGAGCGAAGTGCCCGCAGAAGAAGACATCGACCACTGGGCCTTGAGCACGCTGCGCTTCATTCAATTTCAGGACGTCGGGAATCGCGTGAACTACGACCCCGGCCTCATTCCTGCCTACACGCGTAACGGTTTCGATCGCGTGCAGAAGTTGCGACTCACCGTCGCGGAAGCGCAGTTCGCCTCGCAGTTTAACGGCGCACGCTCCATCGCGCAGATCGCAAAAAATCTGCGGCTCGACGTGAAGTTCGCGCGCCTCACACTCTTCCGTTTCCTCGCGCTTGAGATTGTCGAATGCTGGCCGCCCGCGGTCGCTGGTGTGAAACCGGAAAAGCGCGGCGTCTTCGGAAAGTTGTTCGGAGAATAAAACGCGGCGAAATTACGCCGCGATGCCTTCCCAAACACAACCCGCCGGCGACGCGCCGTCGTCGAATATCGTCGCGTTGCCTCCGCAGAACGAGTGCGACGTCGCCACCTTTTCCGCACCGGAGAATTTCCTCAACCGCGAGCTGAGCTGGCTCGAGTTCAACCGCCGCGTCCTTGAAGAAGCGCAGGATGCGACGCAGCCGCTCATCGAGCGTGTGAAATTTCTCACCATCTTCAGCTCGAACCTGGACGAGTTCTTCGAGATCCGCGTCGCGGGTATCAAGCAGCAGATCGCGAGTGAAACGAGCGACGTAGGTCCGGACGGACTCACCCCGACGGACACCTTCAACGCGATCGAGCGTACCGCGCATGAGCTGGTCGCGACGCAGTGTGCGCTTTGGCGCAATGAGATCCTGCCTGCGCTCGCGAAGCACAACATCCGCGTCCACGACGTCGCCCAGCTCAATGCGAAGCGGGCGGCCTGGGCGCGGCGTTACTTCCGCGACGAAGTCTTTCCGATGCTCACGCCGCTTGCGGTCGACGCGAGCCATCCGTTCCCGCAGCTCCTGAACAAGAGCCACAATTTGCTCGTCCGTGCGCGGGCCGAGAAAGGCGCGGAGTCGCGTTACGCAATCGTGCAGGTGCCGCGCGTTATTCCGCGTTTGATCCTGATGCCGCGCGCCAAGACCGATGAGTCGTGGGATTACATCTATCTCGCGGACCTGATCAAAGCGAACATCGCGGACCTGTTCCAGGGCTTGATTCTCGACGGCGTGCACGCATTTCGGGTCACGCGGAACAGCGATCTCTACATCGACGAAGAAGAAGCGGAGAACCTGCTCCGGAGCATTGAGCAGGAACTGCGGCGGCGAAGCAAAGGCGACGCCGTTCGACTCGAAGTCGAAGCGGATTGTCCGAAAGATTTTCGCGATCAACTGCTCGAGTTCTTCCACCTGAGCGAAGCCGATCTCTACAAGATTGATGGCCCCTTGAGCATGACGCACCTCATGCCGTTG
The DNA here is from genome assembly GCA_045809985.1 of Chthoniobacterales bacterium. GTDB lineage: Bacteria > Verrucomicrobiota > Verrucomicrobiia > Chthoniobacterales > UBA10450 > JACCTI01. The sequence continues at coordinate 1,580 of JBJMWV010000223.1, forward strand.
GTTGCGAACGATGCCTTCGCGAACCTGAAGGACCGCGCGTTCCAACCCGCGCGCGACCCGGCTCTGCCGCCGCACGCGAACATCTTCGAAGTGATGCGCAAGCAGGACCTGCTCCTGCACCATCCGTACGAAAGCTACGACCCGATCGTGGAGTTTATCGAGAGCGCCGCGGCGGATCCGCAGGTTCTCGCGCTGAAGATCACGCTCTATCGCACGAGCGGAGATTCACCCGTGGTCGAGGCGCTGATCGAAGCGGCGCGCGCAGGCAAACAGGTGACAGCGGTGGTCGAGTTGCGCGCCCGTTTCGACGAAGCGGCAAACATCCAATGGGCGCGGCGTTTGGAAGAAGCCGGCGCGCACGTCCTCTACGGCGTGGTTGGACTAAAGACGCACTGCAAGGCGCTACTGGTCGTTAGGCGCGACAGCGATCGGCTGCGGCAATATGTGCATCTCGGGACAGGCAATTATCATCCGCGCACCGCGCGCGTTTACACGGACTTCAGCCTCTTCACGACCAACCCGAAGCTGACCGACGAAGTCGCGATTGTCTTCAACACGCTCACTGGTCTCGCGAGTTATCCCGGGCTCAAGATGCTCATGGTGGCGCCATTCGATCTCAGCCGCCGCGTCATCGCGCTCATCGAACGCGAACGTGATCACGCTCTCGCCGGCAAAGGCGGCCGCATGATTGTGAAGCTGAATTCGCTCGTCGATCAGGAGATCATCGAGAAGCTCTACGAAGCCTCCTGCGCGGGCGTGAAGATCGACCTCATCGTGCGCGGGATCTGTTGTCTGCGTCCGAAGGTGCCCGGCTTGAGCGAGAACATCCGCGTCATCAGCATCGTCGGCCGCTTCCTTGAACACAGCCGCATCTACTACTTCGCCAATGCGGGCGATCCGGTGCTGTATCTCGCGAGCGCAGACTGGATGCCGCGCAATTTTGTCCGCCGCGTCGAGATCGCCTACCCGATCGTAGAGCCGCTGCTGCGCGATGAAATTGTGAACGATGTGCTGCCTGCCCTAACGAGTGATTGTGTGAAAGCGCGCGAACTGCAGGCCGACGGCACGTATGTGCGCGTACGTCCGACAGAAGGCGCGCCGCGCACCCAGGCGCAATTTCATTTCCGCGAGCGCTCGCGGAAACAAGCGCGCCAGTTAGCGGAAGCATCGAAGTCGAAACCGAAACCGGCCAGGCTCGTGCCCGTGACCACGCCGACCAGAGACCGCGTATGAAAAAAATTCTCGTCGTCGATATCGGCGGCACACACGTGAAGCTGATGATCTCGCGCACCGAGAAGCGGAAGTTCGACTCGGGGAAGAGGCTCTCGCCGAAACAGCTCATCGCAAACATCAACGAAACCGCCGAGGATTGGGACTACGACGCGATCTCGTTAGGCTTTCCCGCGCCAGTCCGGCACGGCCGCATTTTGACCGATCCAAAACATCTCGCGAAAGGCTGGATGGATTTCGATTTCAAGAAGGCGATGCACAAGCCAATCCGCCTGATCAATGACGCGGCGATGCAGGCGCTCGGCAGCTATCACGGCGGGCGCATGCTCTTCCTCGGGCTCGGCACAGGACTTGGTTCGTGCCTCATCTGGAGCCGCAATGTGCTGCCGCTCGAACTCGGCGATCTGCCTTATCCCGGCGTCACGCGCATCGAAGATGTTGTGGGCAAAGTCGGGCTCGAGCGCCTCGGAAAAAAAGCGTGGCAAGAGGAAGTGATGAACGTGATCAAGATGCTCAAGCGCTCGCTCATCGCGGAGTACGTTATCGTTGGTGGCGGGAATGCGAAGGTCCTCGCGCGATTGCCGAAAGGCTTCGAGCTCGGTCACAATCGCAACGCATACCTGGGTGGCTGCCGGCTCTGGGATATCGACGCGCGGACGAAGACGCCGCGGTGGAATGTCATTTCTTAACGAGCGACTCGTCGCGGGTCGCCTCCTGCTCGTCCATGATCTCGCGATCGGACGCGAGCGCGTTCTCCAGGTTGTCGATGTGTTTACGCGCAATCGAGACGTAGACCTCATCCTCGGCATCCTCGAGCAAAGCCATCTCGCGCACTGACTCTTCATCGTGCTGTCGGAAAAGCTGTGCCGCGCGCTGCGCACGTTGCGGATCGAGTCCGAGAACGCCGAGTGCGCCGACGCTTAGATCGACCGCACTGCCGAACGTTTCGCGGTAAACATCGTTCACGCCTTTGCGCAAAAGCTCGTACGCGTGCTGACGGCTCGTGGCGCGCGCGAGAATGCGCAGCTGCGGAAAATTCTGCTGCACCAGATCGACCAGCTCGAGCGCCTTATCTTCGTTGTCGATCGCGATGACGAAAATGCGCGCCCGCTCCGCGCCGGCGGTGCGCAAGAGATCGAGACGCGTCGCATCACCGTAAAATGATTTGATCCCGAACCGCGCGAGTGTTTCAACCTGCTCGGCGTCGTTATCCAGCACGGTGGTGCCGAAGCCGTTCGCGCGCAGCAGACGCGCCACGATGTGACCGAAGCGACCAACGCCGGCGAGAATCACAGGGTTGTCGTGTTCATCGATCTCGTCCGGTTCGCGCGCCGGCAGGACGCTGCGGAAACGCGATTGCACAAAGCGTTCATTGATCGTCATGAGCAACGGCGCGGCCGCCATCGTGAGCGCGACTGTCGCGACGAGCAGGTTCGCCGCATCGGCGGTGAGGACGCCGTTCTGGATCGCGAACGAGCAGAGCACGAATGCGAACTCGCCACCTTGCGCGAGCGCGAATGCAAAGAGGTAACGCTGCGTTGGCTCGAGCCGCGCGAATCGGCTGACCACGAACAGCACGACAAACTTCAAGACGAGCACGCCAACAACCAACAGCGCGACTGCCCCGGGCCGGCCGCCGATGAGCGTGAAGTTGATCCCCGATCCGACGGAGATGAAGAACAGGCCTAACAAGAGGCCCTTGAAGGGCTCGATGTCCGTCTCGAGTTCATGCCGATACTCACTCTCCGCCAAAACAACGCCCGCGAGAAACGCACCCAAAGCCGGCGACAAGCCGACCTTCTGCATGAGCAACGCGATGCCGACGACAAGGAGCAGCGCCGTGACGGTGAACATCTCGCGCAGATTCGTCGCCGCGATGTAGCGAAAGAACGGGCGCAGCAAAAAGCGCCCGCCGAAAATCACCGCTGCAATCGCCGCCAGCACGAGCAACGCGTGCTGCCATCCCGGCAAGTTGCTCATCACGTTGCCGTCGTGCTCTACCGGCTGCATCGCGACCGTCGCGAGCAACGGCAGCACCGCGAGAATCGGCAGCACCGCGATGTCTTGAAAGAGCAGGACCGAGAATGCCGCTTTGCCGCCCGCGGTGCGCATCTGATCTTTCTCGTTGAGCAACTGGAGAACGATCGCAGTTGAAGACATCGCGATGACAAATCCCGCCGTGACGGCGACCTGCCACGCGAACCCGAGCGACACGCCAATTGCCGCAACCGCCATCGTCGTGCCCATGACCTGCGCGCCGCCGAGTCCGACAATCGTCCGCCGCAACTTCCAAAGCGACGCCGGCCGGAGTTCGAGCCCGATCACGAACAACATCATCACGACGCCGAACTCCGCGATGTGCATGACATCAGTGCCCTCCGCGCCGACAAGCCGCAGGCAATACGGACCAATCACAACTCCGGCGAGCAGATAACCAAGCACTGACCCGAGCCCGAGCCGCTTCGCCAGCGGAACGGAGATCACCGCCGCGAGGAGATAGATAAAAGCCTGGAAGAAAGTCATGGCCGCGCTTGGCGGCAGCTTGCGCTAAGTGCGAAGGCGCTGCCAGCGCTGACACAATTCCGCCGCCGCTTCCTCCCAATTCGGGTAGGCGAATTGAAAGCCGCTCGCGAGCAGACGACCGGGCACAACGCGGCGGCTTTTCAGGATCAACTCCGTTTCCGTCCGCATCGTGATCGCACCGAGTTCGAGCATCCATTTTGTCGCAGGCAGTCCGATTCGAACGCCGTGCGCTTTGCGGAGAATGCGCATGAACTCAGCCTGCGGCAGCGGATTTGGTGAAGCGATATTGATCGCGCCGCTCAGGTCATCGCGGTCGATGAGCCATCGCACTGCACGCACGAAATCATCTTCATGAATCCAAGAGACGAACTGCCGGCCATCACCCGCGCGACCTCCGAGACCGCTGCGAACGAGGCCGAGCAGCGTGCTGAAGATTCCTCCTCGATCCGGGCTGAGCGTTAATGCGGAGCGCATCAGGACCGCACGCGTCTGCGAAGGCAGGCGAGTCTCGAGCGCGGCGCGCTCCCATGCCTTCGCGACTTCAATGCTGAAGCGCCACGTCTCTGGAACGCCGGCTTCATCGCCGCCGATGATCCCGTGCGTCTCATCGTTAGGCGCGTCGTAGCGGTGCGCGTAAATCGTCGCGGTGGATGCTTGCAGCCAAACGCGCGGCGGTCGCTTCGCTTGTTGAATGGCTTTCCCGGCCGCGCGCGTCGAATCAATGCGCGAATCCAGAATCGCGCGACGGTTCGCGCCATTGTAGCGGCAGTTCACGCTGCGGCCGGCGAGGTTAATCACAACATCAGCGCCGTCGATTTCGCGCAGCCAATTGCCAACTGAGCTGCCATCCCACGGGACAGTGCGCCACGCACATTCTCTTCTTGCAGGATTGCGACTAAGGACAACGACATCGTCACCCTGCGCATGAAACGCACGTGCGAGCACTGTGCCCACCTGTCCCGAACCACCAGGCAGGACGATCTTCATTTTGCCTAACGAGCAATCGCCGCGAAGTTGCGCAGCTTCAGACTGGCTTCGATTTCATCGCTGCTCCGCCCGAGCAACCAGCGTGAAAGCGTCAGCCGGTTCTGCGACAGCAACTCGCAGACGCGCTGTGCGAATGGCAGCAGCGCGGGCGTGGCAAGACGCTGCGACCATTCGCGATAATCGCGCAGCGCATAGAGACAGATGATCCACGCTTGCGCGCCGCGATAGACGTCGCCGTTGTCGCTCACCACGAGCAATTGCTCGGAAGGATGAAGCACGTCGATTCCCGGAAATCGCGCCGCAAGATCAGGCGACTGAAGCGGGATGAATTCGAGCGGAATGAGCGCCGCCTGTCGCGCCAGCCATTGCCGACAGCGCAGGCAGAGCGCGCATTCCGCATCGAAGATCACCGCGAGCCGCTTCATTGTACCGGCACTGCGAGATGCGCCTGCGGCGGAATCGGCGGAGGCATGCGATGTAGCAACGCGCGGCGGCGCATCTTCGAAAACACGAGCAGGTTGAAGAAGTGCATCGCGCCTAGAACCAGCAGGACAACGCCGATCTTGCGGCTGAGCAGTTCTATGACGGTGCGCAGATCCTGCGGCGCCTGTGCCTCACGCAACGCAAGCGCGACGTACCCGATATTGATTAGGTAAAAGCCGACGACGAGCAGGTGGTTGATTGAATCCGCCAGCGCTTCATTTCCGCCGAAGCTGTCGACGAGAAAGATGCGGCCGTTCTTGTGCAGGGTCTTCGCGACCCAGACGGTCAGCGTTACGCTAATGAAGAGGTAGCTGAGATAAGTCCAGACGATCGGTGTCATATTTTCCTTTCTGCGGGTGGTGTGTTGTGGATGTGCATGCGGTGAAGGTCACTTCAGGAACTTAATCGCCCAGGGGATGACGGTGCTTTGCTCCGAGCGGGATAACTTCGTGATCACGTTGTCGGCAAGGGCGAGGAAATCGCTCAGCTCTTTGATCTGCTTGTTGAACGCGGCTGCCTCCGCGCCTTTGAGGCCTTTCGTCCGCGCGGCGCATTGTTCGAGCACTCCCATCGCCGGACGCAATTCGCGGCGGCGGCGCTCGCGCAGGATGATGCAGAACATCTTCCAGACGTTCTTCTCTGCCTCGAAGTATTCCTTTCGCTCCCCTTTCCTGAAAACGCTGCGCACCAGACCCCACGTGACCAGTTCCTTGAGATTCGTGTGCGCGTTTCCACGGCTGATGTGCAGTTCGTCCATCACGTCATCGGTGCTAACCAATCCCGGCGCAGTGATGAGCAGGGCATGAATCTGAGCCATCGTGCGATTAATGCCCCAGGCCGTTCCGATGCTTCCCCACTGCGAGACAAACTCGTCCCGAGCCCCGGCGAGCGTCGCCTGGTCCGCCGTTCGGTATTTCATACTTTCAGAATAAACTGAAAGTTCAGAACTCGGCAAGAGCAGATTTTCGATGCGAAGAATGCTTCAGCCGATCTGGCACGCGGAAAAGTGCCGGGGAGGGGACTCGAACCCCTAAGGATTGCTCCACCAGATCCTAAGTCTGGCGCGTCTGCCAATTTCGCCACCCCGGCTTTATCGGGACCGACATTCGTCGGTCTCAACACGTGCTAGAACTTGTGCTAGCGGAACAAGCCGTCAACCCGCGCCAGACCTAACACTCAGGCGTAAGTTTCGGAGTCTAGGGAATTGCTTCCCATTGTGTGAACTTCGGCTCGCGTGCCGCAGAAATGCAGCTTTGAAGCGTCTTTTTGCCTAGAGACAAATCCCCTCCGGGACCTTTTTGTGAGCCGGTGATCGCGCGAAGCGTCCGGCTAGGTTCCGATTCCCCCTTTCGTCTGACCAGCGACGGTGTCGCCGTCGCCTCGGCCCAAACGGCTCGACTGCGCGCGCGGTGATGAGACTAACAATTACACCAAACCAATCGACCCGCTGAAGACATCACGCACCGCGCTCCAATATGTCGAGCCCTTCTTCGGCAATGGAGCGCTTCATGTTCAGCGCCGGCAACAGCAGTAGCGTCGAGCCGCCTTCGTGCGAGAAGAGCAAGCCGCGCCGACGACTCTTCTCGTGCACGGCCGCGGCGTAATCCTCCTCTTCGAAGTCGATGCCGATGGCGAGGCCTTTGATGCGGATCGTGGCGCGTTGCTTGAAGTTGATTTGCGCGAGCCGTTCCGCGAAGTGGTCGCTTAACCTGGCGGCGTTTCGCAGGAGCCGATCTTTGTGTTTGATGAGGTAGCGCAAGGCGGCGATGGAAAGAGCGACGCTGCGCGGATGCCAGCCGTAGGTGGAGTAGAAGCTGCCTTCTTCTTGCATCGATCGCGCGACTGGCGCGCTCATCAAGGCCGCGCCCATTGCGCCGAGGCCGCCGGTGATTGCTTTGGCCACGCACATGATGTCGGGCCGCAAATCGAAGTGTTCGGATGCGAAAAGTTTTCCGGTGCGGCCAAAGCCGGTCGCTACCTCATCCGCGATAAGCAGGGTGCCGTATTTTTTGCAAAGACGTTGCAGACCTAGCATGAAACGCGCGTCTGGAATGAGGACGCCAAGGTTAATGCTGATCGGCTCCATGATGAAGGCTGCGATGTCACGCCTTCTTAGTCGGGCTTCGACTTTCTCCAGCGCTTGCTCGTTGAGCGGAGGCTGAATCTTGTAGCAATGCGGCAGGAGATTGCTGATCTGCTCGCGCTTCTCGGAATCGCCCACGCTCAGGCCGCCGATGGAATTGCCGTGGTAGCTCTCCTCCAGTGAAATGAAGCCACGGCGGCTGGTGTGAATCATGGCGGCCTGGAGCGCGAGATCGACCGCTTCCGATCCACCGGTGGCGCGAAAAGCTTTCGTTAGACCGGACGGCCCGATTGAGACGAGTAACTGTGCGAGCTCCTCCCACGGCGCGTAGGAGTAGCCGGGATAAATGTAGTCAGGCCCGCGATAGGTCTTCGCTTCCTTCACCAGGAGTGCGTTGCCC